>MUKB01000004.1 GCA_002049785.1 Caldifarciminota bacterium 4484_100 | reverse complement strand
AAAAATTCTGGATTTCGGCATTCGATCTAAGATATTCCTCAGGAAACTTCTATCTCTTTGGTGAGGTGGCTCGCAGTTTCAGGAATCAACTGGGTGGAATTTTTGGGTTTACAAGCACATTTGGGTTTTTAGATTTTAACCTGGCGGGTAAATTTTTCCCGGCTGGATTCTATTCTCCCAAGGGTGCGGTGGTCGAAGATAACTACGACGGAGGCATTTTGACCCTTAAGAACATTTCAACCCTGGGAAAGTTTGAATTTATATACAGCCTTGATAATAAGGTCGAACACGATTCACTCCAGCGGGAGATAAGGCTCAATTTCGAAAAGAGGGTCAGTATATTGACGGCACGACTGCAATTCCGCTGGCGTTATACAGAGGAAGTAAAAGACCTTTCTGGTTCCAAGGTCTTTCTGCGGATTAAACCGCTGCCCCGTCTGTTCTTCGATCTCCGTTTTGGTGAGAGATATGTGAATAATGCTGAAGTCTGGGAGAAGGGTCTATTCCTTGCCCTGGAAGGGGCTTATAAGACGAAAAGGTTTGTTTTTCGGGTTCGGGGCTGTCACTATATAACCGATTCCTACACATCTCGTGTTTATATCTATGAGATTGATCTTCCCGGTATTATCAATAACCATCTATTTTATAATCAGGGCAATTATGGGTTTGTCTATCTCGCTTTTAAACCTTTCGATTGTTTGAAACTGACTTCTAAATATAGTCTGCAATTCAAAGACGACGAGGTAATCAAAAAAATTGGTGGACAGCTGGACATTGAGTTGTAGTTATGGTTGAATGGCTTGCAGCGCGTCCTCTGGTTCTGGTTTATGCATTTTTGTTATTCAATGCCTTCTTCGAAAGTATCTTTCCTCCTTATCCTTCGGATGCCTTTGTTCTTGTCATTTCATTTATCGCAGGGCAGGGGATTTACAGCATCTTCATGGTTTACTTCTGTACTGTCATCGGCAGCATTGCGGGAGTTATGACAATATATTACTTGGGTAGAACAAAGGGCGATGTTCTGATAAACTATCTTGAGCGTTCATTCTTAGGAAAATTTATCCCGGTAAAGTTGTTTGAAAGGGCAAAGACAAGATTTCATCATCGGGGTGCAATTGCTATATTTCTGAACCGATTTATACCTGGAATGAGGGCACCAATCTGTTTTGTAGCGGGGATGGTGAAGATTAATGGTCGGACATTCTTTCTCTTTAGTAGTGCCAGTATTCTGTTATGGAACCTGTTTCTTGTGCTTGTGGGATTTTATGTCGGGAACAACTGGGAAAGCGCCCGGCGATTCCTGAGGGCTTATAATATAATAATCGGGTCTTTAATTGCTGCCCTCATTTTAATTTTTTTGGTGGTCTATTTAGTAAGGATGAAGAGAAAAAAATTATAACTTACTCTTTCTGAACATATCAATCAGAAATCTTGAGGGCCTTTGATATCGGCCTCCACGCTGTTTTGGATAGAGAAGATATAATTTTTTCCTTGCCCTGGTCAGGCCAACATAACAGAGTCTTCTCTCTTCCTCCAGCTCTTTTGGGTTGGTGAGTTTTTTGGTAAGGGGAAAGATGTCTTCGACAAGGTCGACAAGAAAAACCACGGGGAATTCAAGACCCTTGGCACTGTGGACGGTCAAAAGTTTTACCTTGTCCTGCCCCCAATCTACCAGATCAAGTTCCTGAACCAATCGCACTTCATTCAGGAATCGTGGAATTTCATTTCTGCCATAATTTCGGGCGAATGATTTCAACTCTTCAATTACCTCACCGCCCATTTTGAGGACCTGAGCAATTTCGTCAATGATATTTATCGGTTTCAGGTGCTGGCTATTTTGAAAATGGTATTGAAGAACCTTATTGAGCTTATTTGAAGTTCTGCTTTTTATTTGAAGGATTGCCTTTGCACGTCCTGAAAAGGCCTCGAGTGATTGCACCTTTGTGCCTACAGAATTGACAAGATTGAGGTAGTCGAGCAGTGGTTTGATATCGAGTCGTTCATAAAACGATGTGCCTCCGATGATGGTATAGGGTATGTGTGCTCGGGTTAATGCATCCTCATATTGCCTTGATAGATAATTCATTCGATATAAAACAGCGATGTCCTGAAAGCGGAAGTTTTCTTTTTTTAAATTTTTTATTTCACGGACAACAAAGTTTGCTTCATCTTTACCAGAAGTTGCTGTGTAGACCGCAATATCAGCGGAATCGAGATTGGGAATTGCGGTGCTGGGGCGGTGCATCAGGTTATTGGCAATTTCGATGATATCCTGGGGCAACCGAAAACTTTTATTGAGATGGAAAGTTTTAATTCTGGGGTAATCCTTTGGAAGTTGATATATCAATTCCCTCCGTCCTCCGCGCCAGCCATAGATGGCTTGATCTTCATCGCCGGTAAAGAATATATTCTTTTTATAGATTAATGATATGAGACGATACTGGGCATAATTGGTGTCCTGTAATTCATCTACAAAGATATACTGAAATAGATTTTGATAGTATTTTCTGATATCTTCGTGTTCCTTTAGAAGTTTTACCGTATAGAGAATCAGATCGTCATAATCGAGGAGATTATTTTCTCTTAAAAGTTCCTGATAATTGCGGTAAATCTTTGCGCAATATTCCTCCCACCTGTTGCTCGGTTCAAACTGTTCCGGGCTGACCCCTTCTGCCTTAAGATTTTCGATGGTCTTCATTATTGCCCTCAGGCGATATTTTCCTGTTTTAAGATTCATCTTTGTGAATATCTCTTTCGGTTCAACGATGGTGAAATCCTGGTCGAAATTGAGCCTTTCTGCATCCCGACGCAAGATTCGCATACCCAATGTGTGGAAAGTTCCTACCCATAAGTCATAGGGGGAGATGGTAATCAAATCTCGAATTCGGTTAAGAATATCATTTGCCGCCTTGTTTGTAAATGTACAGACCAGAATCCTATCGGCAGGTATTCGATGTTTTATCAGGTGAACAACTGTATGTGTAAGGGTTGTGGTTTTACCACATCCTGCCTGGCCCAGGACAAGTATTGAACCATCGGGTGACTGGACGATCTCTTTCTGTTCTGGTGTAAGTTCAAGTTCGACCGTTCTTCTTTCAGGAAGTTGAATCGCTTTCTTTACTGCTACTGATTTCTTCTTCCTTGTCAATTGTTCCAAGGCATCGCAGGCATCCGGTCTTGAATGTGGATCGACTTCAAGGCATTGTTTAATAACTTCCTCAATATAATCAGGTATACCTGCTCTTAAAATTGATGGGGTCAAGTAATTATTCTTCTCAATCTTTTTTTTCAATCCATCGAGGCTGCTGTTAAGAAATGGTGGTACTCCAGTAAGGAGTTCATAAAGAATTATTCCCACACTCCAGATGTCTGACTTTTCACTGTAGTTACCGGACCAGGATTCAGGTGCCATATAGACTGGGGTACCAGCCACGGAAGTTGAGATTGTCTTCGATTTGATAAATAGGGCAAGGCCAAAATCGGTTATCTTTACACTATCTCTTGCCATCCGTTCGTCGATGAGAATATTTTCTGGTTTCAGGTCCCTGTGGAGTACCCCTTTTTTATGGGCATAGTTGAGGCCATCAAGTACCTGGCTGATGATATTGATTGCCAGTTCAATATCAATCCCCTGGTCACTAATTACATCCCTCAATGTTTTTCCTCTGATGTATTCCATCACCATAACGAATTTTTCATCAATGAAATCGATATTGTAGAACCTAACAATATTGGGATGATTCAGTGAGGCAAGCAGCCTTGCCTCATCTTTGAGCATCAGCATTACTTCTTTTTTCATCCGTGATATTTTGAGGGCGAATTTCTTTTCGAGAATAGTATCCTGGGCAAGAAAGACATCTCCGAATCTTCCACCACCCAGCCATTCGATTATTTCATATTTCCCCAGTCTTTTGGAAAGCACCGATTAATTTGGGAATATAGACAGGTGTATCAATCTATTTTTAATGGCGACGGCCTGTCCAAAAAAGTACTTTTCTCTTATCCTTATATGTTTCATATTGGAACGTGGTTTAAACTGTTCAAGAAAAGAGCAGAGTTCATCAAAATATCTACTGATATCTGAAGCTTTGGTTCTTATATTCTGTTGCTCAATTGCATCGAGGGCATAGGCGCGAATCAGTTTGGGCTCAAACTTCTGGTAGAGTGATGGACTTATAAAAAGATCGCAACCTAATATTTGATTCTTCGAACAGCCGATAAAGCCGAGTGTCTTATGATTCAAACTCTTAAACCCTTCGATGTAACGTGCAATTTCTTCCTCAAGGGAGTTATAGATATCATGCATTGATGATGTGGCTGAAGAGATTTTGCTTACGGTCAATTTTCTGCTGATTTCATTCCAGATTCTTTTCTGGATATTACTTTTGTGTATACCCTGAGAAAGGATGGCGCGAATCTTAGGATAGGAACAGAAGCCGGTTTTAAATCCACCCAATTCATTCCACCTTCCTTCTTCTGCACAGATTACCCTGATAGATTTTTTAGTTCTGGCGGGAATGATGGTAGAGGTGGCGATGATTCGATTCTGTAAGGAACCGATAATCTCCTCGCCATCCAGCATCAGAAGCGGACTCGGGGAGCGATTTTCAAGTTGAAGTCTATTTATATCCGGAATATCAAGTTCTTGAATGTCAGCAAGTTTTTTATCCAGCGCTTCTTCAATACTGAGGGCGTCAAATGACTCTCCATCCTTTCCGACGATCGGATAGAGTGTCAGATTCCTCAAGAATATCGGCTCTTCAAATTCAAGGATCTGTGGAAACTTCCACTCCTTTTCCATACTATCCTCTATTTAAGAACAATATTTATACCAATCCGTGCCCTTCGTGGTGCGGTATATGCATTAACCCAATCATCGCTATCCCGGGCAAATTCATGCATTGCCAGATATTCCTCATAAGGTGTAATCAGTCCATCATGATTTCTGTCTCCAGCCGGATTGTAATATGCAGAATTTTCCATAATATCGATATATGGAGGTGGATGTTCAAAGTCTTTCATATTTATGTCCTCAAGTGCGATGATAGGGTAATGGGGGGCGATTTCATAACGTTCATCAAGTAAGTTAATTACCTCAAGATAGAAGTTGATTGTTGTTTGATGAATTTTAAAGGCACGGGAAATTGCACAGTCGATCTGGCGCTGGAAAGGAAGCCGGACAATATTGCGCTCTTCATATTTACCCTCAGGACCGGGTGGTGTATAAGGGAAACCGTTTCCAAAGAAGGCGAATATGTCGAGTTTCCCGCCAAGGGGAAGCCGGGAACTTCCCTGAATAAAGATGCGATGACGCTGGTCAAAATCGAGATAGTATTCCTGAGTAGGAGGCACAAAGCTTGTGTCGGGATTGTCATAGTAATAGCGATAATAGACTTCCTCTGCATACGAACTTGTGCCCCGAGCCCAGGAGAGGGTGTATGAAACCTTACCGCTGAATAGAGAATTCTGGAATTCCAGAATTGCCTCCAGCCCTTTTACATTGGCATATTCTACATTAAAGTAAGTGACATAATCGCGGGGCAGGGTTTGCACCAGCTTTGTTCCCAGCAGGTCAGAGATATCTTTATAGAAGGTGTTTACCGTAATTAGAAGGTCTTTTTTGACTTCACCCTGAAGGCCGATTTCTATCGCTATTGTCTTTTCCGGGCCAAGGGCTGGGTTACCAATAAGTGGAATCTGTGTTATATATGCTGGAAAAGGGAGAAGGTTATAGTAACTATACATCTGGTCATATAATGGAGGCTGGGTATATTGACCTACATTGGCTCGAAATAGAAATTTTTCAGTTACCATAAAGGAGAAACCGAGTCGAGGGGAAATGCTTATCTTAGGTTTTATGCCTTCAATATCGCTTGAAAAGTAATCATAACGGACGCCGATTTTTGCAAACAGTCCTTTGTAGTCAATATTATCCTGGACAAATATAGCATATTCCTTTGGATGGTGGTTATATTCATCGATCAGCTGATGCATTGTGTCACTGATAAAGTAGGTAAAGTTTTTTATTTCCATTAGGTTATACTCAAACCCTGTCCTTAATTCATGGTATTGATGGATCTGTAGATCCGTATTGAAATTGGCTCTTAAAACCTGAGATGATTTATCTTGATATTGGTCGTAATCACCGACAAAGGGTATGTATGGTATATTTATACCAAATGGATTATCAATACCACCATGAGGCCATTCAAGATTTGCATAATCGCGAAATGTGAAGTCTTCAAATTGACCACCAGCTTCCCTTACACCAAATAACCTTCTTGTATACAGTCTACTAACGGTTAAGTTGAATAGATTCCGTGAATTCGGTAAGAAGTTTATGTTTAACGCCTCTAAATCACCCTTTCTCATATCGGAACGGTAGTTGTCAATATTATATTTCCACTTGCTGTTATAGCGATCAAATTGGCTTCTCGACTTTGCTCCACTAAAACCAAAATTCAACTTACCTGTAGGTGTATATAGCAATTTTCCATAAACGGTGTAATCATCACGCCTTTTATGGGGAAGGATATAGAGTCTTGGGTCCCAATCATCAGTATGCATCAGATCAAGGCTGAAATAGGTTTTTAATTTTCTGGTCAGGGGAATATGGAAAGAAGATTGATAGTTTTCATAACCAAAGTCATAATAGAAAGGCATTATTCTTTCGGTTTTGCCGAAGAGCCTGCCATTTATCTGTGCAGAAGGATGTTCGGTAATAAGGTTAATTATTCCGGACATTGCCCGTCCATACTCAACATCAAAACCTCCGGGTAGAAAGATAACCTGATTCACCGCCCCTTTAGAGACATTTATTGCCGGATCACCGGTCTGGGGATCGAGGATAGGCACATTGTCAATCATATATAATACCTCGGTTGCCCGGCCACCACGGACATGGATTGCTGTATCGGCTCGAGCTACCGATGGCTGGAATGCAATAATATCCATTGAATAATCGATTGGGATTGTTAAGATTTCGCTTTTTCTTACAATATATGTTGTTCCCACCATATCCTTTTTTACAACAGGCATCTCTCCGGTGACGACCAGAGGGGGGAGTTCAATAATTGTTTTCTTTAATTCTACTTTCAGGCGAGCGGTACGGTCGATTTCGACCTTTACATCACGAATTACTGCCGTTTGATAGCCGATAAATGAGACCTCGATATCATACCGGCCCGGAGGGACATTCAGGATATAAAAATTGCCCTGATTATCAGATGCTGCACCCATTTCAGTATTGAGAATAATGACATCTGCATAGGAGATAGGTTCTTTGGTTTCTTTATCCAGGACAACACCTTGAATCTTGCCGGTAAGTCCCTGAATAAGAAAAAGTGCAATTAAGAAGTTTGGCATTTATACCTCCAATTATAGTATAATTAAATAATATAATTTGTCAAGCGGACAGGCAGGCAGGAAAGAATTTTTTATATCCCGCCGCAGATATCTGCCGTAATCTGGCCAAAAATTACAATGGTGAATCTGGTGTATTTCTCTCTTGACATATTCAGAATTATATATATAATTAATAATTAAAATTTGAAATTTGAAAATAAAAAGGAGTGATTATGTTCGGGAAAAAGAAAAAGGTAATTGGGCTTGATATTGGGTCAAGCCAAACCAAAATGGTTGAACTAAGCTCAGGCAAGAGCAAGAAATTGCTCAACTATGGGATTGCAAAGGTTTTGCCTGATGCTATTGTTGAAGGAGAAATAATCGATCGGGAGGCTGTCCTGGATTCGATCAGGACGCTGATCGAAACGAAAGGCTTTACGAGCAAGGATGTGGTGATCGGCTTGGCGGGTCGTGATGTGATAATTAAACGCATCACAATGGACCGGATGAGTGAATCTGACACTCGTGAACAGATAAAGTGGGAGGCCGAGCAGTATGTGCCCTTCGATATCAACGAAGTGACCCTCGACTTTGATATCGTCAATCCTAATTTTGGAGAAAATCAGCAGGAGGTAATTCTTGTCGCCGCGAAGAATGAGCTTATTAATAATCTCACCTCACTCTTGAAAGAGCTAAATCTGAAACCAACAATTATTGATACCACCGCGTTTGCATTACAAAATGTCTATGAATTTAATTATCAGACTGCACCAGATGAAATTGTAGGATTGATTCATATCGGCGCTGGGATGATGGTTATAAATGTTATCAAGGGTGGTTCCTGTCTTTCTGCCCGTGATGTCTACTATGGAGTGAATGCATTTATCAGTAAACTTCAGAAGGAGGTTGGTTTCAACTATGAGGATGCTGCAAATGCGGTGAAGGGAACAATCCCGGTCGGTGCTTCTCAGGATTCAGTCCAAGGTGTTTTCGAGTCGTTTGTGAATGACCTCAGTACTCATATCGAAAGGAGTCTACAATTTCTTTCAAGTGTTACCGGTGAAGAGAAGATCAATCGGATGTATCTTTCTGGCGGCGGCGCATTAATTCCGAATCTCTTGGAATTTCTAAAGAGGCGCTTTAATATCCCGATTGAAATTCTCAACCCTCTGAAAAACATAATCTATGACCCAACCATATTTACGCCAGAAGGGGTTGATGTTACAGGACCAATTTTGGCGCAAGCGATTGGCTTAGCATTAAGGGGGGAATAAAATGATAAAAATAAATTTAGCACCAACTGCCAAAAAGGGTCGGGCTCCTAAGGCGAGACCGGCGAAGGTACCGCGACCTGGTGTGAAACTCCCCTCGATCCAGGCGACGATTGTTTATATTGCGGGAATTGTCATTTTTGTACTGATTGTAGGAATTCTCTTGCTCTCACAATCATCCCAGATGGGTAGGCTCAATAAAAATATTGACCAGTTGTCCAGCCGACTGGAAGAGCTTAAGGTCTATAAGGCAACGGTTGATAGTTTAGAGAGAAGAGAAAGGGAACTGGCTTCCTTAATTGATCCGATTAAAGAACTCAATAAGAACCGCTTCTTCATCGCTCATATCCTCGATGAGATCTCTTCACGCATTCCTGAATTCACCTGGTTAACCTCGGTGGATGTGAATCAGTCGAGATTGGGATTAAAAGGCATTGCTGCCTCCAACCTTCTGGTTGCCGATTTTATGAACCGGTTGGAAGATTCACCCTATATCAGCAATGTTGATCTTTCCGTCTTGGAGAAGAAGGCTGTGAAGAAACAGGAGATGATGCAGTTTACCCTCACCGCAAATGTTGGATTGGAGGATACCCTGGCTAGGAGGAAAAAATGAATCTCAAAGAATCAAAAGGTCAGCAGTTAATTATTTTTATTGTTATCTTAGTGGTATTACTGATACTCTTTTTCCGATTTCCCTATAAGTCGAATCGAGAGAAGATTAAACAGTTAACTGCACGCAGAGATTCACTACAGATTGAGGTTCAGAAGGCTGAGGCGGCTCGTGCAAGACTTCCAGAACTTCAGGAAAAAATTGCCCGGCTTGAAGTAGAATGGGAGAAGGCAAAGAAGATGTTGCCCAAGGAAAAAGAGATACCATCATTGATTCAACAGATCTCCAATTCAGGGACTAAAGCAGGAGTGAGTTTTATACTCTTCAAACCGAGCGGACCCAATCCTAAGGCTAAATATGCAGAGATACCGGTACAGATAAAGGTTGCAAGCGGTTATCACCAGCTTGGAAAATTTCTCTCTAATATTGGAAATCTGGCGCGAATCGTCAATGTTCCGTCCGTGAAGATAAAAAAGGGTTCAAAGGAAAAATCGATTGAGGCAGAATTGAGGGCAATTACTTATACCGTAGCGAAAAGAAAGGAGGTGCGTCGTGGTGCTCCACCTCGTCGTAGGTAATTTCTTATTAGGATTACTGTTATTCAATCAGACCCCCAGTGCACCATCTGCAACAGATACCCTCTTTCCTGTGGAGAAATGGCATTATACAGCAAAGGGAAGGCGAGATCCCTTTGTTCCCCTGGTAGGTACAGAATTGTCACAGGGTGGCAAAACAAGTCATCTGAGTGTAGAAAATCTTACCCTCATTGGAATTCTCTGGGGAGATAAAGGATACTATGCCTTAGTTAAAGATGGTCTGAATAACGGTTATATTCTGAGAAGGGGCGATAGGGTTGCTGGTGGTAAAGTGGCCGAAATAAATCGCCGTGCTATCATCTTCCAGATAGTTCACGCAGGGGTTGTGACAAAATATGAATTGCCACTTAAAGAGAAAGAAAGGAGGTAAAATATGAGGAATATATTTATCTTCGCATTATTAATTTCTGTGGCAGGTGGTGCAGTTATAAACGATCTGGCAGTGGTTTCTGAGGAGGGTAATACCAAACTGATTATTAAATCCGATGCACCATTTGTTGCCAATACATTTACCCTAAAAGATCCAGCACGGATCGTGGTTGACTGTTCTGGGGTCTCAAGTCCTCTGGTGGGAAAGACATTTCCAGTAAATGCCGGAGGAATCAAGGAACTTGCGGTTACCGGTTTTACGGAACAACCCGACCTCATCCGCGTGGTGGGGAAACTGGACCGTGATTATTCTTTTCTTACCTCAACCGAGGAGAATAACTTTGTTGTTACCCTACTTACGGGTATTAGCACACCATTCCCTGAATGGCTGGCCTCAGCCAGCACCGCTATTCCTGCAGCTCCCACACCAACCCCTCCTCCAGTGGCACCCACTCCAAAACCGGTAGCAACTGTAACCGGACGTCCAATCTCCATAGATCTGGAGAATGCGGATATCCTTACCGTTTTGAGGGCACTTTCCGAGTATGCGGGTGTGAATATTGTTGCGGGTAAGGATGTTAAGGGAACGGTTACAGTTAGACTTCATAATGTTCCCTGGCGCCGGGCATTGGAGATTATCCTCAAGGCCTCGGGCTATGCCTTCCGTGAGGATCCAGGTGTAATCAGGGTCGATACTGCAGAGAATTTGGATAAGCAGGATTATGACCTACCAACTACTTCCAAGATTTATAAACTGGAATTTGCCAATCCTCAGAAGATGCTTGATAAGATTAAGGCGATGCTTTCACCCAAGGGTAAGGCCAATGTGGATGTGAGGACAAATTCTATTGTTGTTACCGAGGTTCAGCCAATTCATGAGAAGATTAAACAGCTGGTAAAATTGCTCGATACACCCACCCCTCAGGTTGAGATTATGGCCAAGGTTGTTGATGTAGATGCCTCGGCATCAAAGGGCCTGGGTATTAACTGGACCTTGAAAGGTTTAGAAAGCAGAATTGTCCGCGCAGATATTTCAAGCAATGTGAATCCGACGATCGCGGGCTACGGCATATTTAATGTGGGAACCGTTCCTTCATTGGCGCAGGTCAATGCGACGATTAATCTTCTGGAAGAGACCGGTAAAGCCCACACGATATCTTCACCAAGGGTAACTGCAGTCGACAATGAAGAAGCACGGATTCTCGGTGGTCAGCGCTTTGGATTTCCAACCCGAGATATATCTGGAAATACTGTTATTCAGTTCTATACAGTTGGAACAAAACTTCAGGTTACGCCCCATATCAATTCCCTGGAAGAGGTGACAATGGAAATTCATGCTGAGGTGAGTGAGTTGGATAAAGCATCAGCACTGGCAGGAAGACCGATTGTTACGACATCTGAGGCCGATACCAAGGTGCTGGTCAAAGATGGCCATACTGTGGTGATTGGTGGATTCATCCGGAAGAAGAAGACCAAATCGGTTCATGGGATTCCGATTTTAAAAAGCATTCCTATCCTGGGTGCGCTGTTCAGGGAGACAACAACTTCGGTTGAGGATCGGGAACTTCTGATTTTCCTTACCCCGACCATTATAAAACATTAATGACTTCGATGTTGAGGAACTCCCGATTCTTTAATGAGAATAACAGGAGGAAGTAATCGGGGTAGGAAGTTAAGGGTATCGAAAAAAGGAATCAGGCCGACCAAGGCGATTGTTCGTAGTGCAATATTTAATATAATCGGTGCTCGAGTTATTGGAGCGCGAGTCTTAGATATATTTTCTGGTTCTGGTGTCTTAGGCTTAGAAGCGATTTCTCGCGGCGCCCTGGAGTGCGTATTTATCGAAAAAAAGCCATCCATACTTTTAAAGAATATTGAAATTCTGAAGGTTAAAGAAAAAGCGAAGGTCTCCAAGGCCGATTTTCAGGCAGGGATGAGAAGGCTACGCCCGAAAAAATTTGACCTTATCTTTATGGACCCACCATATGGAAAGGGATATCCAGGAAAGGTTTTGAAGCTGATTGAGAGATATTCCCTGCTGAAAAAAGACGGAATTGTGATTATTGAACACGGTCCAAAGGAAAGGTTTTCACTTCCTCCAGGTTTTTCCTGCTGGAAGGAACGAAGCTATGGAAGTTCATCAATAACGTTGGTTATTAAGGAGAGATGATGAAAAAGGCATTATATGCAGGAACCTTTGACCCCATAACCTTTGGCCATATTGATGTAATCTCAAGGGCAACCAAGATATTTGACCAGGTAATTATTGGAGTGAGTGCGGGGCCCAAGAAGACCCTTTTTTCCCAGAAAGAACGGATTATATTGGTGAAGAAGGTCTTTTCAAACAATGGAAAAATTGCGGTTATGGGATTTAAATGCCTTCTGGTCGATTTTGCCCAGGCAATAAATGTCCGCACGATAATCCGGGGTATGAGAGCGGTATCAGACTTTGACTATGAACTTCAGCTGACCCTTATGAACCGAAAACTCAACTCTAAAATAGAAACCGTATTTTTGATGCCTTCGGAAAGGTATATATTTATCAGCTCTTCATTGGTTAAGGAGATTGCATCGATGGATGGTGATGTCTCCAGACTTGTTCCCAGGGTTGTTGCCGAGGCCTTAAAGAAGAAGTTGAAAAGGAAATAGTGTTCAGATTTTCATCAATGCTGAAATGAAATAAACCAGAAAAATGGGAAAAACCTAAAAGGCATTTTGGATTTGAAAGATTGATACTCGATACTGGATTCTTGATTCTGGATAAAAGAACACCCCCTCTTTAATTCTCCCCTCTGCTCGAGGCGGACAGGGATACATAAGGATGGTTAATCGTTATACGGCGTCGACATTAGTGAAAAAATTTGGATACATACCGTTAGTCATTTCCTTAAGGTAAGTAAAAAGGCAAAAGTTAAAAGTGATTAAAAAACCAGAACACCATTTCGGAATTAAAGAAATGTCATTCTGAACTTGTTTCAGAATCTCAATTCAATATTTTCAACCAGACAAACCAGAGAAACGAGAAAAACCAGAGAAACCAAAAAAAAACCAGAGATGCTGAAATAAATTCAGCATGACAAAAACACCATTTCGGATTTTGTATTGCGGATTTGAAAAAGAATGTTCCCCTGAATTTATTTCAGGGCCGAAGTGCCTAAGGGGAAGTTAAAAAAGTTCTTGATTTTTTGCTAAATTGTAATTATAATTTAGCGTAATTGGTCTTTGAAAATTTCTGGCAAGGTGTCTGTTCTCAAATCTGAGAGGAAATTGGTTTGAGAATCTGGAAAGAAAAAAGATTGAAATTGACAGACAAGGGACACCGCGGAATAAAAAATGTGGAAGATTGGTCCTATGGCTCTATCTTTCTTCCACAAAATATGGTCAAGAGCCTTAAACTAATAGGAGGTTATTATGATAGAAAGAGTTTTTTCAAATCAAAAGATAGTGCTGTTTCTTATCTTATTATTCGTCTTGGTAGCACCTGTTTTTTGTCAGGTCACCTATTCAATTAATCTTACACCAGCAGATTTGTCCTTCTCAATCCGGCACGATTATGATGTGGTTGCTCTGCCGAACTGCACTTATATCACAAAGGTAAGCGAGCCTATGCTTCCAATGCTCTGTGTAACCTTTGTAATTCCCACTAATGTAACGGTAACCGGGTTCACAATTGAAGAAAAGGACTCTGTGCAAATTGATGGTAATTATCAAATCTTTCCATCTCAACCTATATGGCGATCAGATGGCTCCCCACGTCCAAATTTTGTTCCCCCTGATACCAGTATATACAATTCTCTGCTACCATACCCCGGGAAGATTGTTGAACTTTCTCGAGTTGGATATTTTGCCGGGATAAAATTAGCCAAGGTCTTTGTATTTCCTATACAATATATTCCCGGAGAAAGAAAACTCATCCTCTTTACCCACTTCAGAGTCAATCTACAGTTTGAACCAGCATCTGATCAATCTCTACCAGTAGTAAGGAGAACTCAACAGCAGCATAATCGTTATATAAATCTGGCAAAGAAGATGGTGGTAAATCCTAATCAGGTGGATCTATTTGCAAATCAACCACCAATTGTTCCAGATTCGATGTTTCCTCAAAGTTCTTCAGGCAATCCACTTCCCAAAGGCCCAGGCACACTTATAATCATTACTGCTGATTCTCTTGTTGATGCCTTTGGACCATTGGCAGAATGGTATAGACAACGGGGAATAAGAACAGATTTCAAAACAATAGAATCAATTAATGAGGAATTCGGTACCGATGATCTACAAACAAAGATACGCAAATTCATCAGAAACGCCTATATCAATCGTGGCACAGAATACATCCTCCTTGGTGGAGACACTGATGTCATACCTGAAAGACTAGCATATCCAAATGCAGACTACTTTCCAGATTGGCATGTTGCCGCTGATGCCTATTATGCCTGTCTTGACGGAACATGGAATGCCAATAATAATGAGTATTATGGTGAATATCAATATGACAAAGTTGATCTTGAACCCGAGGTATGGGTCGGAAGAGTTTCAGTATTGAATTCAAACGAAGTTAGTTTATTTGTTAACAAAGTTCTAATATATGAACGAACACCCCCTGATTATACAACATCGGGTGATTTACTTCTACTCGGTGCAGCCATCGGTGATAATTGCTCTGGTGGTGAATGGATTGAAGATTATGTAATAAACTTTGTACCAGGCGATGTGCCAAAATTCAGATCATACGATGGTTATTACTCTGGGCCACCTGATTATCCACCCAAGAATCAACTGATTGGTCATAACCCTGTGATCAATGACTTGAATGAAGGTTTCTATGTCTGCTATCATGAGGGGCACGGGAATAATTATTCAATTTCTGTTAAGCCATATTGGGATGGATCAGATGAAATTACTAATTGGGATTTAGAAGATATCTCAAATGGAGAAAGGTACGGTTTATTCTATTCTATGGGTTGTGAAACTTGCAACTTTGATGGTGGTATTAGATGTTTTGGTGAAACCTGGCTTTTTGCGCCCCATTGTGGAGTAGCATACATTGGCAATAGCCGAGATGGTGTGTTTATCTACTCAGAAGAGTATGCAAAATGGTTTTTTAAACTTCTTTACAAGGTGAAGTCTGCGTATTTGGATTACTCCATCGGAAAGATATATGCTCAATCTAAGATGCTTGCCACTATTGATCCTCCACAGTGGGAACATTTTATGGAATATACTCTGAATCTTATGGCCACGCCAGCGATGCCCGTTTGGACACAAGAACCCGCTTCACTTTCTGCTAGTCATTTGAATACTATCCCGGTGCAGACGCCTGTAGAAGTTACAATAACTGTGACCTCTGATGGAATGCCTGTAGAGAATGCCTATGTATGTTTATATAAGCCATACGAGAACTACTACACCGGTTACACCGATGATTCCGGTAAGATAACATTTTTGGTCTATTATAGAACCACCGGCGAAGTAAAAGTGACCTGTACGAGATATAATGAGTATACTCCATCGCGAACTATCATTAATATCGTTAACAATCCGAGAAATAATGGCCCTTGTGCTGGTAATAATATTTCTGCGATTCCTAAGGTTTATGCCCTTTCTTCGATCTACCCAAATCCTTCTCGGTCTATTACTAATATTGAATATCAAGTTCCAGTTTCGGGAAGAGTCAGGTTGAAAATTTATGATATCAACGGAAGACTTGTGAAGACTCTAATTGACGAATTCGAGAAGCCGGGATATTATAATATTTACTGGAACAGGAAAAATGAAACGGGCACTGCTGTGGGTTCGGGAATATACTTTTGCATTTTTGAGGCGAATAACTATAATGAAATAAAAAAATTAATTATTCTACATTGAATGCATCAAGTTGGCAGATTTCGCCGGCGCTCCAAATAAGGGGGACGAGATGAGAGAATTATCAATCGTTATTTGTTTGACCCTGACATTTGTCTTTGCCCAGACCTTCCGGCCCGGGGTTCAGGTAAACGATGACCAGGGAGTCTGTCGACCTTTCGCTTGTGTCAGATATAAACAAGGTTCTATTTATGCTATGTGGCAGGATCTAAGAGGGGGTCAATACAACAATGATATATACTTTTCTAAATCTACTGATGATGGTTATACCTGGACTCCTGATGTAAGGGTAAACGATAATTCACGCTGGGAAAAACTCGCCCCGTCTTTTATGGTTGATGAGTCAGGGATAATTTATGCTGCCTGGGAGGATCGAAGGGATAGTCTTGAGGGCTCTCACATCTATTTTACAAAATCTCTTGATGGTGGCAATACCTGGATGAGACCGAATATAAGGGTGGATGATGTCCCGACTTGTTGTTTTTGTTATGACCCAAGCCTGGCCCTGAGTTCTTCAGGTATAATCTATGTTGCGTGGAGAGATGATAGGGAAATGTTCTGGAAAGATTTTATATCCTGGTCCACTGATTCAGGTTTAACCTGGGCACCAGCGGTTCGGATAAACGATGATAGTGAAGGATATCGATGGTCACCATCAATTACTGTTGATATTTCTGGTTATGTCTATGCGGTCTGGGAACAGGATTTGAGTGATAGCGATGGCGTCTATTTTGCAAAATCTATTGATGGTGGGAATTCCTGGACGAGGCCAAATATAAAGATAGATAATGGAGTAAATGCTGGAGTTCCGGCAGTCGCGGTCGACAATGATGCTAATATCTATGTAGTCTGGAATGATGAAAGGACGGGTGAGTCCCATATCTACTTTGCGAAATCTACTGATGGAGGTTTGACCTGGTCAGAAAATATAAGGGTGGATGATGGAACTCCGGGAGGCAAGGCCGTTCCCTCAATTGCGGTTGATTCTGTTTCAAATCTCTATGTTGTCTGGGCTGATACCAGGGATGGTGATTGCGACATCTATTTTGCTATGTCTACAGATGGAGGAAACAACTGGACAGTCCCGAATATTCGGGTAAATGACGATACCGTGTTTTCCCAGCATTGGCCTGATATAGATGTTGACAATGAAGGCGGAATATATGTTGCCTGGCTTGATGGCCGGTATGGACCCTATGATGTTTATTTTTCAAAGGGAACTATTACTGCAATTGAAGAAAAGGGGAATTTAGATTTTGGCCCGTCCTTTAAATGCTATCCAAATCCATTCAAAAAATCAATATCCATTAGCTTTTTGGCTCCTCAGTTAAAGTCTATACAACTGCAGATTTATGATGCTACAGGGAGAGTTATAAAAAACTTGGTAGATGGGCAGATGGTAACGGGATTTTACAATAAATACTGGGATGGCACAGATAACTCAGGTAATATACTACCAGAAGGCATATATTTTTGCAAATTGAGGTATGGAAAGCAAACACAGGTTAGAAAGATAGCTTTGATTGGTCATTAAGAAGTCATTATGTCATTGAGTCATTGAAAACATTTAGTCATTAAGTCATTGAGTTATTAAGTCATTGGTAAATCGTTCGTCATTCTGAATTTATTTCAGAATCTCAATATCTTAAACAAGATAAACCAGACAAACGAGAAAAACCAGAGAAACCAAAAAAAACCAGAGATGCTGAAATAAATTCAGCATGACAAAAACACCATTTCGGATTTCGAATTTTGGATTTCGGAATTGAAAAAGAATGTCACCTTGAACTTGTTTCAGGGTCTAAATCTTTTCAACCAGAAAAACGAGACAAACCAGATAAACCAGAAAAACGAAAAAACCCCCCCCCTATATAAAAGTGAATGAAATTTCGGGAGAAATTGGGTCTTGACAGGGTTTTGATATTAAATTATACTAAAAGATTAAAAAGGGATTAAAAATGGATAATGTGCGGTGCAAAAAACAGGGAGGCAAGATGAAGAGAATCACAATTTTATTGTCTTTGATAGTCATTGGCTTAGGTTTTGCACAGGATAAAGGAAGTTTTGGGGTAGAATCTCAACCGATGGCTTCAAGGCGAATATATATTAAGCACGCAGAAAGATTAGCTTTATGCGATAATACGCTTCCATTAAATTATTACTTCATACGAGCCGAATCTGAGACTCTGCGGACAAAACGGTCTTTCTGGAAACAGGCAGGGATATATGGGTTGGAGTTTGCAGGGGCAAGTGTAACTACTGTATCGCTCAGTTGGTTAATAACTTGGGCTGCTGTTATATCTGATCGTGATAAGATAATGTTGTATCCGTATACTATGGCCAACGGAGTTTTTACTGGAACTGCAACCTGGATTGTGGGTAAATTATTATCTCACAAAGGTTCGTGGTTGAAATCAATAGTTGGTGCTGGTATTGGCTCATTTGTTACTGGTTATTTAATCAATCAACAGTGGGGTGATATTTCGACAACGGAATTTATTATTTTTTTGGCTATTCCTCCTCTGGGTGCGACAATAGGATTTAATTTATAGGAGGTGGCGATGATGAACAAAATCACAATTTTATTGTCTTTGATAGTCATTGGTTTAGGTTTTGGGCA
>MUKB01000054.1 GCA_002049785.1 Caldifarciminota bacterium 4484_100 | reverse complement strand
ATTGCACCCATTATGGTCAGGGCGATGGTAAAACCGAGTCCGGTGCCAAGACCATCAAGTGCTGAATCCAGAACCGAATTTTTAGAGGCGAATGCCTCGGCCCGACCGAGGATCATGCAGTTGACCACAATCAGGGGAACAAATACACCTAATGCCCGATAAAGGTCAGGTTCAAATGCCTGCATAAAATAATCGATGATTGTTACAAATGTGGAGATGATTAGTATGAATACCGGTATCCTCACATGATTGGGTATATTCTTTCGTAAGAGGGATATGATGACATTCGAGAAGAAGAGGACAAATGTTGCGGCAAGACCCATCCCGAAACCGTCACGGACCGTGCCCGAGGTTGCCAGAGCAGGACAGAGTCCGATCATCAGGACAAATACTACATTCTCTTTGAGCAGACCCCGGGTGAAGATATGCAGTCGTTTCATTTCAGATACTCCTTAAATCTTTTAATCCCTTTCTTGACACCATCGATCAATGCCTGGGATGAGATTGTCGCCCCGGTTATGACTTCAGGGATTCCTTTTTTGAATTTGTTAAGAAAATCTTGGTTTTTAATCTGGTCACCAATACCCGCAGTCTCATTCATACATATAATATCAACTCCGGTAATCATTCTGTTTTTATCAAGTCCAACAATAAATTTAATCGTATCGGCATATCCGAAGGTAGTGCCGATGAATACAATACCCAGGGTATCGGTATCGCTCAATGCATACCAGAGTGTATCTTTTATGACCGTGCAGAAGGAACTCGCGGTAGGGAATATCTTCTTTTTGTCATATGTAGGTCCTAAATATTTCGAATAGAGGTCAATCCCCTGTTTGATACCATTACATACCGCCCTTGAAGAAATTGTTGCGGCGGTGATTCCATCAATGGTGCCACCGTCTTTTTTCAATAATACATCGTTTCCGCATTTTCCAATAAACTGTCCGGTGAATTCAGGCTCGGTAGTCTTGACACCCAGGCCCGGGGTCTCTTTCAGGCCTTCGGCTGCACTGGCAATCTTTATTCCGGTAATCTTTCCATCCAGTCCAAGACCCACGGTTATTGGAATGGGTCCCCCATATCCCCGGGGGAAGACTCGAAAGACGATGCCGACAACAGCTCCAGTGGAATCGAGCGCCTGCCAAAGGGTGTCAGGGATGATATCCTCGAATTCCTGGGCATTGATGACCTGTTTAAGCCCTTCAAGGCTCAAATTCTTTTTGGTCTCTTTAATCCGCGGTGCAGTGAACGCATAGACAAAGGAGAGGATGATTGCACAGACTACTGCAACAATAACCAGGGTCAAAATCATCTGCCTTGTGCTGTTCACTTTTTCCTCTCCTTTTTTATTTCTCCAAAGATCCGTTCTTTTGTCAACCGGTCAATGAGTGGAGTAAAGACATTCATCAAAAGGATTGAATATGATACACCTTCAGGATATCCACCCCAGACTCGTATCAACATAGTAAGGATACCACAACCGATTCCGAAGATCCACCTTCCTTTTTTTGTGATTGGTGAGGTCACCCAATCTGTTGCCATAAAGAAGGCACCAAGGAATAGACCTCCGGAAAATAGATGGAATAGAAGACTACCCTTTGTGGGGAGTATCAGGGCAAGCAGAATAAAACTTCCAAGATATCCTATGACGATGCGATAATCGACAATTCCAATGATTATTAAAAAGACTCCACCAATTAACAGTAACAGGGCAGAGGTTTCTCCAATACAGCCTCCAACCTTGCCGATGAAAAGAGATTTTATGGTGGTGAAGTCGTTCAGCTGTTTTATAATAATATTGGGGTCACCATAATTTGACGGATTCTTTAATAGGTTGAGCGGGGTTGCTGAAGTTATACCGTCGATCCCTGATAATGTTCCATTGATCGGTGCAAGCCACTCCTTGGTCATTGCGGATGGCCAGGAAGCCATCAGGAAGGCACGACCCGCCAGTGCCGGGTTGATAAAATTATATCCCAACCCGCCGAATAACTGTTTTGCAAAGATAATTGCAAATGCACTTCCAATAATGGGTAGCCAGAAAGGAACACCGGGTGGAAGATTGAATGCAAGAAGCAGTCCGGTCAAAACTGCACTACCATCCGCGATTGTTATTTCTTTACCCAGCATACGCTGGGTTACCGCTTCACATACAACACTCGTGATGATGCTTATCAATACTATGATGAGCGCCCTTATGCCGAAAAGGTAGGTGCTGAAGATTAGAGTAGGAATGAGTGCAATGATGACCAGGCGCATTGCCTGATTGATGTCATAATATTTTGCCCTTATATGGGGAGATGCAGATACCTGTAATAATTCCTTCACTTTTGTTTTAATCTCCTTATTTCCGCCTTACCAAATTTTATGTAGTGAACAAGGGGTATCTTTGCGGGACAGCTGAAGGCACAGCAACCACATTCAATGCAATCGAGCGCACCGAATTTTTCTGCTTCCTGAAAGTTGCGATTTTGCACAAACTTATAGATTTCAGTGGGCATCAAACCCATTGGACATACATCGATACAACTGGCACACCGGACACAGGGACCTTCCTGGAATGTTGGTGAAGATGTCCAGACGATTATGCCTGAAGTTCCTTTGATTACCGGAACCTCTTCAGAAAATTGGGCTATCCCCATCATCGGTCCACCGAATATAATCTTCTTCGGTGGGTTGGTATATCCACCACAATGGTTTATTACATCTATTGCCCTTGTTCCTATGCGCACTAAAAGATTCTTCGGTTCTTTCACCCCGTCTCCGGTAACCGTAACCACGCGGTCAATCAGGGGCTTTCGATATTTTGCTGCCTGAAATGCAGCATAGGCTGTGCCCACATTCTGAACCACACAGCCGACATCCATTGGCAGTCCACCCCTTGGAACCTCACGATTGAGCACCGCTTTGATCAACTGTTTTTCCGCACCCTGGGGGTATTTTGTCTTTAATATTACTACTTCAACACCCTCTTTTTTCAAAATCTGGGCGGCATCCAGTTTATTATCTTCCACTGCAAAAATCAGTCTGGGCGCATCCAGGATCCGCTGGAAAATTCTCGCCCCTTCGATTATTCCCATCGGGTATTCTAATATTAGTCGGTGGTCTGCAGTAAGCATCGGTTCACATTCACATCCGTTTATAATTAAAGTGTCAATCTTCTTCTCCTTGGGGGGTGAAAGTTTTACATAGGTAGGAAACGCGGCACCGCCCAGACCCACAATCCCGGCATCCTTGATGATCTGTAATAGTTCTTCCCGAGTTAAGGATTCATAATTCTGTTTAACCTTGACACCCTGTTCCCATTCATCCTGATTATCTGATTCGATAATACAGCAGAGTGATTCTCCAACTACCGGATGGGGATGTCTTTTGATATCCACGACCTTGCCTGAGATGCTTGAATGGACCGGGCTTGAAATGAAACCGTCGGCTTCACCAATCTTTGTGCCGACCTTCACCTCGGCCCCTTTCTCGACCAAGGGCCGGGCAGGTTTACCAGTATGCTGGGAAAATGGGATATAGACCCTTTTTGGTAAGGGCATCGCCTCGATAGAGGTTTTTTCGGTATGTTTTTCTTCAGGGGGGTGAACCCCACCAGAAAACCCCTTTGCCATAGAAAGCAGTATAGTCAATTTTTTCCAAAAGTCAACATCTTTTTCAAATTTTCCTTGATTTTTTTTAAATTTTTGTTATTATTACTCAGGAGGCAGTAATGATAATATTTTGCATAATTTTATTGGGATTTATCTATGAGGATGCAGATAGCCTTATTGTGAATAATGATAGCCTTCTGATTTGTGGTTTGCATCAATATAATGTAAAGGTTGATCTTATTAATAATGCACAGATTACTGTTCGTACCTGGAATGGTAGTGATTCTTCAGGCTGGCTCCAGTTTAAGGCTCCCTATATTCATATAAACAATAGTTCGATCCTCGGCCCGGGCTGTGGATATTCTGGGGGTGATAATAGCCATCCTGATGGGGCTGGTCCTGGTTATGGTTCTGCAGGCACCACTGGTGGTGGAGGAGGAGGCGCCTATGGTGGTGCAGGTGGCGACGGCGGGGATACAAATCCTGGAATCGGTGGACAACCCTATGGAAGTCAGACCGATACCTTAATCCAAATGGGTTCTGGAGGTGGAGCAGGTAGATTGAGTGAGGTGGATGGATTTGGTGGTGCGGGTGGGGGTATGGTTTATCTGTATGGCTCGATTATCTCAATCGATTCTTCTTATATTAATGTTCCAGGTCAGAACGGTTTTGATGGTTCACTCGAAGCCGGTGCCGGAGGGAGTGGAGGCGGTGTTTTAATCAGAGGTGATACCCTGCACCTCTATTCTCTCAATATCAATTCTTCTGGAGGCAGCGGAGGAGATGGAGCATTCGGAGGTGGCGGAGGAGGTGGTGGAGGTCGCATAAAGATATTCTTTATCAACCTTCTCGATACCCTTAACCTATCCCTCTCGGTGCAACCGGGTTCACCAGGAACCGGCAGTTATGGTAACCCTCAACCCGGAGAAGAGGGCACTATCCATATCAGCCCTATTGTCAGTATCGCCCAGCAGAAGAATAATTTTAACCGAACCTGGAGGGTCTATCCCAGCCTCAGTGATAAATATATCAATGTGGACACAGACGATAACAGATTCATAATCTACAATGCAGAAGGCCGGGTGGTGAAGAGGATTACTCTGCATAAAAAGAAAAAAGTAGACCTTCGGTGTTTGAAATCAGGTGTCTATTTTATCAAACCCCAGTCAGTGAATACAGTCTGTGCAAAGATTGTTGTAATAAGATAGTGTTCTTAAATGTTGCTCTTCTTTTTAATAATTCACGATTCAACAATATCTGCAAATTATACATCTATACCACCACGAATTGATGGTGTGATCGAAGAGCTGTGGTTATCAGCCGATTCCGCCTATAATTTTCATCAATATATACCTTATGATAATCGCCCTGCATCTGAGTCGACCAAGGTATATGTGCTCTATGATGATGAGAATCTTTATGTTGGCTTCAGGTGTTTCACCCCGGGTCGTAAACCGGTTTCACGACTTGGAGGTAAGGAGGACAATGTGGTGCTCTATCTTGATCCGATGGAGTCCAACACCAATGCCTACTATTTTCAGACCAAAGCGAGCGGTGCGTATTCTGACGGAAGGATATTCGATGACGGACTGACCGGGGATGATTCCTGGGATGGTGTCTGGTATCAGGCGGTTCATTGCTATGAAGATCGGTTTGAAGTGGAGATGCAGATTCCGTTTAAGACGATTCGATATAAAAAGGGCCTTGATGAGTGGGGGATAAACTTCAAGCGTTATATCGTTCCTAAACAGGAGTATGATACCTGGACACAATACACCCAGAAAGAGGGTTTTAAGGTTTCCGGTTTTGGAAGGTTGAAGGGCATAAATCCCGGGACTCAGGGATACTACTTTGAACTCTATCCGATTGGGGTCGTGCGTTATGAGAAGCAACCGGTGGATTCAGGGTTTCGGCCACTTTTTGGTGTTAATACCAAATGGGATATAACACCACAGACTACATTGAATGCAACGGTCAACCCTGATTTCGCCCAGATCGAGGCGGATCCATATACCCTCAACCTATCACGCTATCCAGTAAAACTTCAGGAAAGGAGGCCATTCTTTATTGAGACCGAAGAGATATTCAGGCTCAGTCAGGGTCCAGCACCGAATCTTGATATCTACTACTCAAGAATGATTGGCAAATCTGTTAATCAGAATATTGTGCCCATCTATGGCGGATGTCAGTTGAGCCATCACGGAAAAAGGTTGCAGTATGGTCTGCTCGGTGCCTGGACCGGTGCAGTTATTGAAGATAGTATCGAATTAGAACCAGAAAAGGGTTTTGGCGTTTTGCGGGTGAAGAACCGGTTTTTTAAGAATTCTCTGGCGGGTATACTTATGGCGGGTGCGGTAAATGAATCTGAGCAAAACCTCTGTCTCGGCATTGATGGCATATACCGTGCAGGTATAAATCAGTTTGCTGTGCAGGGGGCAGTTAGTGACAAAGATAGAAAAACAGGTTACGCATTAACATCTGGTATCTGTTTGTATCTGGGTGATTTTTATATTAATAGTTCAGGTCAATATATCAGTGATTCATTCGATGTGAGTGAGATCGGATATATACCCTGGCCCGGATTGAAGAATTTTGTATTCAAATTCGGTCTGGCCAAGTACTTTGGCCAGGGATTTTTAAAGCACCTGAATATGGGTCCGGGTATTTTTGTAAATCAGGAGCCAGGTGATTCAAACTGGACAAAATTGTTAGTGATCAACTTAAATCCAGTTTTGCGTAGCGGATGGGGATGCAATGCCTCATTGAATGGTGGCACCGCATACAGGATGGGCCAAGCTTTTTTTAATCGTAGCCTGAGCATATTCTGCTGGGGAGGAACCCCCAAGTTCCGGCTCCATTTCGGTGGCTGGGCTGGCTATGACTACAACTATTTCAGGGGATGGTTTGCATATCAGCTCACCAATTTCATTTCTGTTGATTATAGTTTAATAAATAGACTGTCATTTTCGTTTTCATTAAAGGACTGGTGCGAAATTGATTCAAATGATAAACTCTATGCGATTACCCCAAGGCTTACACCCAGACTTGAATACTGGGCAACAAAGGATATTTCAATAAGTATCTATAATCAGACTGTCCTTTCCTGGTATCCTGCAGAGGGCAGGGATTTTGATTTACAGAACAATCGCTTCGGCGTTGTGCTCAGCTACAATTTTCGACCCAAGTGCTGGTTCTATCTGGCCCTGAATGACTACCGGGAGAATATTGAAGGACATTTCAGCCTTGTTGAACAGCTTGGTGCAATTAAGATAAAGTATCTTTTATATTTCTAATCGTCATACTACCATTTAGTCATTGTACTGGATTCTTGATACATAAGGATGGTTAATCGTTGTACGGCGTGGAGAGTGAAAAACCGTCAGTCATTGAGTTATTAAGTCATTGGAGAATCGTTCGTCATTGAGTTATTGAGTCATTATGTCATTGGAAAACCAGATAAACGAGAAAAACCAGAGAAACCAGATAAACCATTTCGGATTTCGGAATTTGGATTTCGGAATTGAAGGATTGATACTCGATACTTGATTCTTGATTCTGGATGATAACATTGTCATTCTGAACTCGTTTCAGAATCTCAAATGATGTTGTCACCCTGAACTTGTTTCAGGGTCTCAAAATTAAGGAAAAAGGTA
>MUKB01000053.1 GCA_002049785.1 Caldifarciminota bacterium 4484_100 | reverse complement strand
AGGTGACAGGGTCGGTTCTGGCCTCTATCTTCTCGTAATCTCACATCCCTCAGGCAGTGCAATCAGGACAATAACCTTGATAAATTGAAAAGGAGCTGATCCGGATTAGATATTTTCAATCCCTGCATCCTGTTCGGTTCTGCTAATATATAGAGATATAATCTCTATGAAGTGTGTTTTCGTGAAAACATTTGGTTTTAATAAACTCTATATGGCCAATTGACCCTTCTACTTGGCCGAAATTTTACTTTTTATTATCTCTATCGCCTTTTCTAATTGTAAATCCTTTCCTTTTCGTATGGCGTCAGGATGGTTTTCTACCCAGATATCGGGTTTCACACCTTCATTCTCAATACGCCATTCACCAGATAGGTCCTTAAATCTTATCACCGGTGTCGCAACCCCACCGCCATCCATCAACCTCCTTCCAGTGGTAGCAATCAGACCACCCCAGGTTGTTTTGCCGAGCAGAGGGCCCAGACCTAACTCCCTGAAGTAGTAGGGAAACATATCACCGCCTGAGCCTGCATACTCATTAATAATACAAACAAGACGGTTGTCAAATTTCACAAACGGTTCGACATTTTCCTTTCCCTTTCGGGTGATAAACATTCCCAGGGGCCGACGCTTAAGATAATCCATAAACATATCTGGCGACCAACCACCGCCATTATAGCGCACATCAATAATCAACCCTTCCTTACCGGATTGACTGAAGAAATATTTTCCGAATTCTTCAAGTCCTCGGGTTGCAGTATTGGGCACATGGACATAACCGACTCGACCCCTGGTCGATCGCGCAACCTTCTTGCGATTTTCTTCGACCCAGTTATAATAATATAAATTTCTTTCATTCCTGAGCGATATGGGTTTAATCAGTATCTCGCGAGCTCCATCAAAGTTTGGCTCGGATGAAACCTGAAGTTTTACCGGTATACCGAGTTTATTTTCAAGAAATTTGTAGGGATTATCAGGATAGCGGACCGGTATATTATCGATTCCAAGTTCACTATATAACCAGGCGATGATATGGGTAAGATCATTCCGGTCTGCAATAAATGGAACAAATTGAAAAAACTTTTCACGTTGACGATTCCAATCAAGCCCGTGCATCTTTGGGTCATAATAGTAATCGCGCTGCAACCTCCAGGCATCAACAAACATCTCCTGTAGTTCAGATTCAGGTTCAATCTTCATTTCCATCTTCTCGACTTTCAACCTGCCATCTCCGGAATGATACACCTTATTTGCGACTTCAATAATTCCGTAGATGTTATTACTCTTATATATTACATACTCGCCATTTGCCGACAGGGTATAATCGTCAATGTTTTTTATAATGACATTATCTTCTTTCTCCTTCATATCAAATAGATGGAGGGCATATTTCCTCTTTGCAATCTCAACATCGAGCCTCTCGCGATAGAGGATCTTATTTTTGGCTGCACTGATGTCCTGATAATTACCCGCGGGCACCGGCACAGTGATAATCCTCAGTTCAATATTTTCTAAATCGATATGGGTCAGTTTTTCTTCGGTTTTCTCTTCTTCTGTTTCTTCTTTATCCTTCTTCTCTGCTTCACTTTCCTCTTCAGGTAAAAATGGTGAGGCCAGGTCTGATTGCAGGGTTATTAAACATATATTTGCTGCCCGGGGATAAATCTTGAATTCACTGAAATTGTCAAAAACCGGGTTGAATGTCCGCGAGGAGATAAAGTAGAGATATTTGCCACCAGGATCAAAGCAGACATCGTAGTCATCAAACAGCTCATCGGTGATGCGATGGTAAGTCCCATTGTCCAGTGAATACAGATAGATAGACCCAAACCAGTTTTCTCCCACTTTGACATAGGCGACCCAGCGACTATCTGGAGACCAGGATACCTGAGAAATGGGTTGTGTATTGGAGGTATCAATCAGGATTGGAATATGTTCATCAATGTCAATGTAGTACAGCCGATATTTACTGTCGGTGTAGAGAAGTTTCTTGCTGTCGGGTGACCAGTGGGGTTGATACCGATAACAGTCTCCGTTATGGGTAAGTTGAATAGGCTCTCCTGAACCATCAGGTTTTCTGATATACAGTTCATTCTCTCCGGTCTCATCAGAGATATATGCAACCCATTTACCGTCTGGAGACCACACTGGATACCTCTCCCTTATCCCTGATGTCTTTGTGATATTTCGCACCGGCCCTTTCTTTTTGGGCACAGTGAATATCTCACCACGGGCATTGAACAACCCAAGTTTACCCTGAGGGGAGATTGAAAAGAATTCTATAAGTTTATCAACTTTTTCATAGTGGGGTTGAAGAAACCTTTTATCATCCGGAACAAATACCGAGACTGTATCGACACTACGATCTTCAGGATTAAAGATATAAAACCTGCCCCCGCACTCATAAACGATTTTGTTATCACCTCGATTCATAAAACGGATGTCAAAATCGTAATGATAGGTCAACTGTTCAGTTTCTCTGTTAGTCAAATCATAGAAAAAGAGGTTCAATCGACCATCCTTGTCTGCAAGGAAATAGACCTTATCGCCAAGGATTTGAGGAATGATTTCAGTGCCGGGCCAGCTTGTAATGCGGTATGTAGTATCTAATTCCGAATCATATAACCAGATATCAGGAGCACGACCACCTCTATAGCCTTTCCATTCCAATCTTGCCGGTCTGATATTGAAAGCAAGTTTTCTACCATCACCTGAATAATCCGCTTCATAGATACTGAAGGGCATCATCCTTTCGGGAAGTCCACCTTCAGGGGATATCCGGTAAAGCCGTCGGAGCTTCCAATCATTTCTGCTGGAGACAAATAGAATATATTTTCCATCAGGCGTCCACCCTACTACATAGTCATCAGCAGGATGATAGGTTAATCTCTTCGGTGCACCACCCATACGCGGGATTACATAAACATCGAAGTTATCAGCATTGTATTCTCCAGAATATGCGATGTACCTACCATCAGGTGAGAATTCCGGGTTGGTCTCATAACCTTCATAAGATGTCAAGCGCCAGGCAATTCCATTATCTATCGAGGACATCCATAAATCACCGCCATATTCAAAGACCAATGTATCATTATCAATATCCGGTTTGGAGACCAATAATGTATTTTCTCCATATAAAAATAGACCGGAAAATAAGCTTAAGTAAATAATCAATTTCATTTAACCTCCTTACTCAATTATAACGAAAATTTATGTCGGGTCAACTCTCATAATATCTGAACCCTTTCACTCTGTTTATAGGACCAGCACGGTGACATTTTAAAGACCGTTAGCCATTGGAAAACGAGAAAAACAAGAGATGCTGAAATGAATTCAGCATGACAAACACACCTTTTCGGATTTCGAATTTTAGAAAAAGCTGCCACTCTGGGCTACGGGACGAGATGCACCTTAGCTGGAAGTAAAGCGGGTGATGGAAACAATGGTCCTGAAATTTTAGGTCTGACCCACATTAGCCTTCGGTTGACATTTGTTCAAAGTTCGCTATAATCGGAACTATGGAGAAGGATATCCGTCTCGACTCCATCACCGCAATCAACACCAATCTATTAAGACTCTCCGATCCAATAAATTTTGCAATGGGTGATATCTCCCCTTCAATTTCACAGCAGCAAAGATTCAGAGAATTTATTGCCAACTCGCTTGAGCGACCGATGGGTTATACCCCGGTGCTGGGCGAACCTGCGGCACGTGAGGCGGTAGCAGAATTTTTTAATCAGCGAGAGCGAATATCGATCACCGAAGCCAATGTAGCAATCACCTCAGGTGCGATACATGGACTCTTTATGGTGTTGAATGTCATCACCAGGGAAAATGGAGAGGTTCTGGTTGCTGATCCATCTTGGAGTGCATATGACTTTCCTGTCCGTGCGAATGGACTGTGGTTAAGAAAAGTAGATTTTGAATTGGACAATATTGATCAGTCTGATATCCTGAAGCATATTAATAAAGATACAATAGCAATTATTATTAACAATCCAGAAAATCCAACTGGCAGAATCTATCCTTATAACAATCTCGTCAAATTTATTGAAAAAATAGCCTCCACCCCAACACATCCATGGATAATTCTTGATGAGGTTTACATTGACCTTGTGTATAAAGAAGACCACCCTCAATCTTTAATAAGTCAGCTCAAAAAAGAACCTAAATTGATTGTCATCAGCAGCCTTTCCAAGAGTTGCGCCTTAACGGGCTGGCGGCTCGGGTTTATCCTTGCCCGGGAAGATTTTATCAAACAGATTGAAAAATCGATTCGGGCAACGATCTCCTGTGTGCCCAGACTCTGTCAGAAGGCATTGGTCCATACCCTGGAAAATTTTAACTACTATAATGGGCTTGTAATTAAGTTGCTCAAGAAGAGGCGCGATCTCTTATGCGAGTTTTTACAGAGTGTCAAATCGGTTGAGTTCACATTGCCAGAAGCGGGTATCTATGTCTGGCTCGATATAAGTAAAATTTCCCGTAATACAAAAAAGGTTACCGAGGAGCTATTTTTCAAAAAAGAGGTGGGAGTTGTTCCTGGATACTTCTTTGGCCCAAAAGGTGAAAATTTTATCCGCCTCTCGTTCGGTTATGAAGATGAGAAGAGAATCAGAATCGGGGCGGAAAGGTTTATCTCCTATCTTTTAAATCAGACGGCCAGAGATAAAAGGAACCAGTAATAAGAATCGTTTTGTCGTGTACTTTTGTAACCAGATGCTTCAATACTGAGTTGACCGAGTTTCCGACGAAGATATTTTTCTGGTAACGGCGTGCCCGGAGATAGAGTTTTTGAGGATGCATTGTCCTGGGACTTGGGGTCTTCACGAGATAGACCTCGCGGGCTCGGGGAAAGATATTTCTTAAACAGAAGTCTATCTTCTTGTCCTGATTACAGCCGAATATCAGATAAAAATTATCAATCCGAAATTGAACGAGGTTATGATACAATGCCTCAAAGGAATCAGGGTTATGGGCAACATCAAAGATTATCCTGGGCCTTTTTGAGATTACCTGAAATCGACCGGGCAATGTGGTTTTTTTGATACCACGGATGATCTTCTCTTTTCTGATATGAAAACCCAGGTTCTTCAATTCAGCAAGAACCGCCAAGGCGATTAAGAGATTCGACATCTGATGGGTACCGGCAAGGGGAAGATATGTATCGAATTGACCCAAGACGCCGATGATTTCAAACTCGGTTCCAGTAATTGAGGCCTTTTTGACCTTTATCCTGTGAAGGTCTTCCGCATATATTATCCGTGTTTTCTTCTGCCTTGCAATATTGAGGATAACCTTTTCTACAACCGGACGTTGATGTATCGTAACGAGCCTACCTCCCTTGAGGATCCCGGCCTTTTCCCGGGCAATCTGGTCGAGCCTTCGACCCAACAAATCGGTATGGTCATATCCGATCTTTGTGATTACCGATACTGTCGGCTGGACTACATTTGTGGCATCAAGTCGTCCTCCCAGACCTACTTCAAGTATGGAAAAATCAGCATTGTTTTCCAGAAAATACAGGAATGCGATCGCAGTCAGAACCTCAAAGAATGTTCGGGTTGAATCATAGCTTTGAACAAAAGGTTTTATTCTTCTTATATAATCATTTAATGCACGGGTCGTAATATTCTGATTGTTTAATTTTATCCTCTCATTTATTTTTCTTAGATGGGGTGAGGTATAGAGGCCGACGCGATAACCATTTTCAAGTAAACAGGAGTTGAGGATTGCTGCAGTAGAACCCTTACCCTTTGTCCCTGCAATATGTATGATGTTCTTCAACCTTTTGTGTGGTGAACGAAAGTTATTTAAGAATTTCTCAAAATCCTGTAGGTTATAGTCATAACCAGGAATTTTTTCATAGTTTATCAGAGAATTCAGATATCTTTCGGCTTCAGTTTGCGCCACGTCCGAGTGATTTCATCTTGAGGGCAATATCTAAGGCTGGTGCAGAATGGGTAAGCGACCCCACCGAGACATAGTCAATACCCAGCTGGGCAAGCTCAGGGATATCCTTCAGACCGATCCCCCCACTGACCTCGATCTCAATCTTCTGTCCACTTTCGCGAATCAGCTTTACCGCCTGAGCTATCCGTTCCTGATTCATATTATCAATCATTATGCGATTCACCTTTAAATTAATTGCCTCCCTCAATTCATCAAAAGTCTTAACCTCAACCTCAATAAAAACTCTCTTTTTTCTCTTTCTTAATTTTTTAACTGCATTTGATATACTCCCTGCAATTTCGATATGGTTGTCTTTTATGAGTACCGCATCATAGAGCCCAAGGCGGTGATTATATCCTCCGCCCACACGAACCGCATATTTTTCAATAAATCGGAGACCAGGTAGTGTCTTTCTGGTATCCAGAATCTTGATACTTCCTTTTGTCAGCTCAACAAATTTCTTTGTCAGTGTAGCAATTCCACTGAGATGTTGTAGAAAATTTAAGGCGGTGCGTTCACCTTTAAGACAGGATAGGGCTGGGCCGATTATTGTTGCAATGGTCATTCCGGGTGCAAGTTTTTCTCCATCACTCAGTTTATTCTGGAAATCGATAGTCTCATCGATTTCCTTAAATACCAATCGGGCAAGTTCAACTCCGCATAATATTCCATCTTCCTTGGCAAAAATAATCCCCAGAACCCTTTCGCCATTTCCAAAAATTGGCTCGGAAGTTATATCACCTCGACCGATGTCCTCTTTTAGTGCGACCTTGACAATCCGTAGAAACTCCCTTTTCTGCTTAGCCTTTGCGCGCATTACCACCTTTATGTCTCCTCCGTTCTATGGACAAAAACTTCTTTTTCAATGATCTTATCCGATCCCTCAGTTCTGCAGCACGCTCAAATTCCATCAGGGAAACCGCCTCCTCCATCTGGCTGTAGAGTTCAGCAATTTCATCGACTTCACCGGAATCGTCACGATATTTAGTAATCCTGTCCGCAACCGAGGTTGTCTTCATAATCTCATCATAACTTTTTACAATACTCTGGGGTGTAATATTATATTTTTTATTATAAGCGAGTTGCTTCTGGCGTCTCCTTTCCATCTCTTTTAATGCCCGACGCATAGAGCCGGTTATTTCATCCGCATACATAATAACCTCACTACGCACATTTCGTGCAGCACGACCTGCAGTCTGGATCAAAGATGTTTCACTCCGTAAAAAGCCTTCTCGGTCCGCATCAAGTATTGCGACGAGTGCAACCTCAGGCAGGTCAAGCCCTTCCCTTAAAAGGTTTATTCCCACAATCACATCAAATTCACCCAGACGCAGACCCCTTAAGATTTCCACCCTCTGCAGGGCATCAATTTCAGAATGCATATATCGCACTCGAATACCGAGTTCATTCAGATACTGGGCAAGGTCCTCGGCCATCCTCTTGGTGAGTGTAGTTACCAATACCCGCTCTTTCTTCTTTACTCTTTTCTGAATTTCACCAATTAAATCGTCCACCTGATTCCGGGCCGGTTTGACCGTCACCTTGGGGTCGACAATTCCAGTAGGCCGCACAATCTGTTCTACCATACGGTAGTTCGATTGTGCCACCTCCCATTCCCCGGGTGTTGCCGAGATACATATTGCCTGATTTATGAGACCGAGAAATTCATCAAACTTCAGGGGTCGATTCTCCAGGGCGGAGGGGAGTCTGAATCCATATTCGACCAGTGTCAATTTTCTTGAATGATCTCCTTCATACATCCCCCTGATCTGGGGGATTGTAACATGGGACTCGTCGATGATCAAAAGAAAATCTTTTGGGAAATAGTCGATTAAACAGAATGGCCTCTCTCCTGGTCTACGCCCTGAAAGATGCATTGAATAATTTTCAATGCCAGGGCAGTAACCCAATTCCAGAAGCATTTCAATATCAAAGTTGGTTCGCTGCAGCAGACGCTGGGCCTCAAGCAGTTTACCCTGCCCTTTCAGTTCATTGACCCGCCAATCAAGCTCTTTTCTGATCTCTTCAACCGCCTGCTCAATTCTGGGACGCGTAGTAATAAAATGCTTTGCCGGGAAGATTACAATACTCTCTGGTTCTTCAGTAATATGTCCGGAAACCGGGTCAAACAGCTGAATCGCTTCGATGATTTCGTCAAAGAGATGCACCCGCACACCATACTTCTCATCGGCAGGATGGATATCAATGACATCGCCGCGCACTCGGAATGTGCCGCGACCAAATTCAATATCATTCCTCTGATACTGAATAGATACAAGGTCCTGTAGAAGTCTATCCCGACCAAATTTCTTGCCCTTTTCTAAAAG
>MUKB01000052.1 GCA_002049785.1 Caldifarciminota bacterium 4484_100 | reverse complement strand
AATAGCAAATATCGCGCCTATCTCGTAGGTGGATATATCCGTGACATAACCCTCGGGACAAAGCCTTTCGATATTGACATTGTGGTTGAGGGTGACGGAATCAGTGCAGCCCGACAGTTGAACAGAAAGCTGAAAGGAAACCTCACCCTATATCCCCAGTTCGGAACCGCATCCATAATGCTAAAAAATAAGCGAGTGGATTTAGCCAGTGCCCGATTAGAATCCTATCCCACCCCAGGAAAACTTCCGCATATTTATCCTTCCAGCATTATCAACGACTTAAACCGCCGGGATTTTACCATAAATGCGATTGCGATGTCCATCTCTAAAGAAAATTTCGGTGAAATATATGATCCATTCAATGGACTTCAGGATATAAAAAAAGGGTTAATAAGAATTCTACACAAAAAGAGTTTTATCGACGATCCGACACGAATCTTCCGGGCGTTAAGATATAAAAACCGCTTTGGATTCAGGATTGAACCGGAAACCGAAAAATTGATGAAGAGTGCGATTGCAAAAAATTTGATCAATCATCTGAGTGGTAAAAGGCTCCTCAATGAACTTCAACTCATTCTTGCTGAAGAGACATACCGAAAAACTCTACGCGACATCTCAGACTATGGAATTTATAAAATAAAGAACCATACCCTACAGGCGATGCGACTTATGGGCAGGGAAAGGCTCTACTTCTATCTCTCCCGATTAAAGAGCGACCGATTTCCCCTTACAAAAGAAGAAAAAAAGAAGGTAGCTGACTTCAGACGATTCTCAGAGATTGTCTCAAGACTCTCACGGACATCAAGAGCAAGTAAAATTTATCAACTCCTATCTCCGCTCAATATCGATGTGGTAAAGGTCATTCCCCTAATCAAACCGAGACTCCGAACAAAGGTAAAGAAATTCCTCGCCCTGCGAAAGAAAAAACCGTTTATCAGTGGCAACGACCTTTTAAAACTGGGTTTCAAACCTGGAAAAAGATTCAAACATTTATTGGAATCTCTATTTATGGAACAGCTTGATAAAAAACTTAAAACAAGAAAAGAGGCGATCGCCTATCTAAAAAAACAAAAGAAAAGATGAACCTCTTAATCGTCTATATCCTTTCCTTACCACCCATCCTCTTCGCCCTGACCATCCACGAGTATGCACACGGTTATGTTGCCTATCGTATGGGTGATCCTACCGCAAAATTTGCTGGACGATTAACATTAAACCCGTTGAAACATATTGACCTCTTTGGATTTCTCGCATTTTTGATATTCAGATTCGGTTGGGCAAAACCGGTCCCAATCCAGCCCTATAACTTTACCAATTTTAAAAAAGGTATTCTGTATACATCGCTGGCCGGACCCCTCTCGAATTTCCTCTTTGCAATACCCTTCGGCCTGTTACTCCGCGCCTTTCCTGCACTCTATTATAACAATCTCCTCTTACCAATCGGGATGATGCTTCAACTCGCCCTGGTCTACAATCTCATATTCTGTGCCTTCAATCTTATTCCGATACCACCACTTGATGGCTCAAAGGTTCTCTTTGTTCTACTACCTCCAGAATATCGCCATATCGAACTCTGGCTGGAACGCTATGGTTTTATGGTTCTCATCGGCCTCATATTCTTCGACCGAATCACCGGCATCCCTATTCTCTGGGGATGGATTGGTCCATTCGTCAGCATCTTCGGTCGGATCTTTGCCGGCTCCATACCACTATTATGAAAAGAGATTCTTAAAAGGGGGTTCTGTGAACAAATTTTTAAAAATTATAATGCTTATCATTATCGTACTTTTAATCCTCATCATTGCAGTATTTATAGCGATAAAATCATATCTCACGCCACAGAATTTGCGTAACATCGTAGCACATATGTCATCGGAGGCATTAAATCACCCAGTAAAAATTGGCTCGGTCCAGCTCCACCTCGGATTCAAGATTGGTATCCGCATTAATGATATAACACTCCCCAATGCAAAGGATTTCAGTCCAGGACAGATGCTTGAGATTGAGCGAACATTTCTTGACTTGCGTCTCCTTCCCCTGTTACAACGCAAAATAGATATTGACAGAATCGAATTGGTAAATGCCAGAATTAAGTTGGAACGGAATTTAGAAAAAAAACTGAATTTTGCCGTCCTCATCCCCGAGAAATTCTCCGGGACAAATTGGACCCTCTCCCTCACCTCAATTGTTCTCAAGAAGAGTGAAATTCAGTATCACGATTCATCCACCGGGTTAAATATCCATCTTAAAAACTTCAATCAAATTATCGCCTTTGATAGAAATCGTATCAAGGTCACAGGAAATCAAACTCTATATTTGTTGAAGACGAAATCCCTCCCTGAGATGATTATCAAACTCAACAACCAAATTTTATACGACACACTTAAAAAGAATATTGAAATCAAGAAGATTACTGCAGAATATGCCCCTGTATTCCTTAATGTATCAGGAAATATAGAAAATGGTGAAATGTTAAATATTGACGCGGGTTTAAAGATCGACGACCTAAATGGAATCTTGCCCCTCATACCTCAGGATAGCAGACCGAAAAACCTGTCCGGGCGAATTGAAGCGGATTTATCTGTGCTCGGAACTGTAAAAGAACCAAGACTTGATGGAAGATGTGGATTGAAAAACATTTCGATACTATTAAAAGATGCCAAATATCCCATTGAGAAGGTTCATGGCAGCCTCTCTTTTGACCAGAGTGGACTGCGTAATATTATCATCCAAGGAAGGCTCAAGAATACAAAATTTGATGTCTCAGGCTCAGTAACGAACTTCAAAAACCTCCTGCTCAACTTGATTGTGAAACTTGATGGAAATCTCAAGGACCTTGAGTCGATGACCCCCACATTAGAAGGAATCAAGATGAACGGTCCATTTGCGGTCAGGCTAACCATCAAAGGCACCGCAAAGGCTCCATCTTATTTTGGTGAATTTACCCTGAAGGATGCCAGTGTTCAGGGCATCGGATTGACAAAACCGATTGATAATTTTTATATAAAGGGAAGTATCCAGAATAATTCGGCGCGAATTAAAGAATGCAGCGGCCATATCGGCCGCTCCGACTTCCTCTTCAGCGGCTACCTCACCAACTTCAAGGCGCCGGTCATCCAGATCGATAACCGTTCCAACACCATCGACCTCGATGAATTGTTACCCCCCCCTTCTAAAAAGCCGAAAAAGAGCACCGGTAAGCCGATACCCATTACAATCCAGGGAAAGGTGAGGATAAATCGACTGACCGGTATGGATATGGAATTCAGGAATATAAACACCAACTTTACCTTTGAGAATGGTGTTGTCGATATAAAAAACTGCTCCGCTGATGTTTTTAACGGTAAGGTAAAATTCGACTTCTATTATGATTCAAAAAGCCCTGAACCATATCGTATCAATGTGACGATGACATCTTTGTCAACACAGAAGATTCTCAAACGCTTCCTGAAATTCGATAAGCTAACCGGCAGACTGACCGGTATGGGGAATTTCAAAGGCAAAGGTTTTGCCCAGAACCAGATTATCAGCGGCCTCTCAGCCTCGGGCAATCTCAAATTTACCCAGGGTGTCTTCAAAAACTTCGAATTTGTGAGTAAACTCCTCGGCTGGCTGGGGATGGATAATCACAGAGACTTAAAATTTAAGGACCTGATATGCTACTTCAAGATTGATCATGGAAAAGCCCAGGTCAAAGACTGGACCTTATCATCCTCGGTGGGCAATTTTCTGACCAATGGAACGATTGGTTTGAACGGCAGCCTCAATCTAAGAATCAGCACAACCCTGACAAAAAAATATTCAAATATTGTGAAAAAATATCATGGGGATTGGCTCTTATACTTCGATAAGAAAGGACGGGCAGTTATCGATATACTCGTCAACGGAAAGCTCAATGCCCCGAGGTTCCGTCTCGATCGGGCGCGAATAAAGAAACGGCTCAAGGGTAAGATAACCGACGAATTCAACAAAAAGAAGAAAGAGTGGGAGAATAGATTAAAAAAGCTATTACGCGGCGGTAAATAGTATAACTCCCTCAGGACAATTCGAAGATTTATTTAATACGGTCATCAAGTTTTACTACATTTTTCTGATTGACTAATAAAGTTTTTTAGTTATAATAATAACGATGGCTGAAACGGTAGAAAATATTATTACAGAATTGGCCAAGACGATAAAGGCATCACAGATGTATGGGATGGAACACCCTTCGTTTAAGGCATTTTTTGTTCCGTTCTATCAAAGACTCACTGAATATCTGAACCACAATTCAGAACTCAGACTCCAGATTGAGCGATTCACACTCCTGCATCAGGATAGGGTTATTTATAAAGAAACTGAAAAGGAACTGAGTATCGCCTTCAGATTATTCCGCGACGGCATTCGGAATATCGCCTTCACAAATGGCCTGACCCGGGATGAACTACTCCTCTTCCTCGACATCATCGGTAAGCAGTCAAAGGATGAGGATATTGCCCTGAATCTATGGGAGGCAGATTTCAGTCATATTGAATTCTATGTAGTTGAAGAGGAAGAGGAACCATTTCAATACAAAATACCAGAAGCACCGATAGAGAATATAAACTACGATGAAATAGTCCAGAATATATTACAGAGAGAAAAGCTTGACCTTAGCACAAAACTCGATATTGAACTGAGCAATACTGAACTCTCTCACCTGAAAAATGAAATACTAAATTATGAAAAGGAGTCAATCCTCGGTCCTGCAGTTTCAACGCTGACAAATTTTCTACAAACAGAACATTCCCAGGATATAATCAAAGGCCTCACCGAACTGACCGAATACTGTTTGAACAACCACGACTTTTATAATGCAGGCACCATTGTCCAAAGGATTGAAGAACTTACCGGCAAGAATATCATAGAACGTTTTGAGAATGAAACTCTGATAATGGGTTTTAAAGATGTTATAGATACCCTGGATGAAAAACTGTTTAACGAATTCATCGGTTTTATCGGACTCTACTCAAAAAAGACGATACCTCACCTCCTGAAACTACTCACCCAAATAAAGAATCCTGAAAGGCTCAATGCCCTGCGTTATCGAATCGCCTATATCGCACAGAATGACCCGAACCCACTGCTCAACTTTCTGAGTAGCAAGAATGAAGATATTCTGGTTAATGCAATATCAATTCTGGGAATAATGGATGCAACCACCGCCCTGCCCTATTTTGAATCCCTGATAAACCACCCATCCATTCGTGTTCGAACAACACTCATTACAACCCTCACCAAGCTCAACAAACCACAGTTAATCGCATCCCTATTGGATGACCCTGAACTCGATGTAAGGGTAAAGTCTCTCCGTGCCCTTTCCCAGATAAAATATCCAAAGATCTACCCTACACTGATTATGCGTATCAAATCGAAGGAGTTCCAGAGGTATGAGTTTATCGAGCAGAAAGAAATTTTCAACTGTCTTGTCGCAAACGGTAATATCCAGACGATAAAATTCTTAAAAAAGATTCTCTTCCGCTGGAAATTATTTGGCCGAAAAAAGTATCGTGTGATGCGCAGACTCGCTGCGATGGCTCTTACCCGTATCAATTCACCTGAGGCATTAAAAGTTCTGGAAAAGGGCATCCGTAAAAGGAATAGAGATATCCGGGATGCCTGTCAGCTTGCATTGTGTCAGAAATGAGTATCCATCAATCCGGCAAGAAACTGATCGCCCTCTTATATGCCCTGACCAAGGCCTGTCAGATTTATGACCTCAATAACGATGTTGTGGTTAATGCCGGCAAAAAGCTTTATGAATTCATCAACTCACTTTTCGATATCTTTGAGAGGTTGGAACTTGTCCGCTACCGGGATTATATTTTCTTCAATAAACAGCGTCTCAGGTTCGAAATCGACGGTTACGCCAGTCTCCAGTTCATCGATAACAGATTAAAACATCTTAATATAAAATCGCTCACGATATTGAACGGCATTGATATAAATCAGGTAATGCAATTTGCCGTTCTTTTCAAGGAAACCAAGAGTATCTTTATGAACGAAATCAAACGAAAGCGTTTTCCCCATATCCTGATTGAATTCAAAACAACCGAAGATGAAATCCCTGAATTTTTGCAAGACGGAGAAAGAACCAAAAAGGTCTATTTCAAGGCATTGCGTGTTACAAAGAACCTTATGCAAAATCTGTGGGTCAATAAGACTGCAGATGTACGCAGTTCGAAAAGGGTTGTCTATAACCTAATAGATACTCTGAGCCAGGATGAGTTCGGCCTCCTTGCACTTACAACAATCAAAAACTTTGATGAATATACATTCAACCACTCTCTGAATGTCGGAGTGCTCTCCCTGGCCTTAGGCCAGCGGATCGGTTTATCCAAAAGGGACCTTGTAAAGCTGGGAACTGCAGGACTCTTACACGATATCGGTAAGGTCGAAATTGATAAGGGTTTAATCTATAAACCCCAAAAATTGACTGACAGCGAATGGGAGATCATTAAACTTCACTCAAACTTCGGTGTGCGACAAATTCTAAAGACCCGCGGACTTGATGAAGTGTCACTCTATGCAATGGTCGTATCTTTCCAGCACCACTGGAATCAAGACGGCACCGGTTATCCGCAAAGGAATAATAGGGAAAAACCTATCCTCTTTTCCCGCATCGTCCGTATTGCCGATTCCTACGATGCAATGACAACATCTCGGCCCTACCAACCGGTTCCTTATATTCCTCCCCTTGCCATCAGGGTGCTCTGGGCAAAAAGAGAATTCTTCTTTGATCCTGTTCTTACAAAGGTATTTATTCAACTCCTCGGAATCTATCCAGTAGGTTCCTGTCTTCAACTGAGTACCCAGGAACTTGCGCTCGTCGTGCGCCAGAACCCAGGTTATGTAGAACGCCCATTTGTAAAGATTATTCTCACCAAAAGTGGACAGAAGATTGACGGTAGAACCATTGACCTTTCGATGGACACAAGTATCAAAATTATTAAGCCGGTATATCCGCAAAAATACGGTATAAACCCGGCTGCATATTTTGTATAAATATAATCTTATTCCATTCCATTATGGGCACCAACCTCCAGACCACTTTTCTCTGATTCTTTTTCGCTTTTTGCCCTAATTTTCCAAGATGTCATGCTGAACTTAGTTCAGCGTCTCTGGTTTTTCTCATTTCTCTCTGGTTTGTCTGGTTGAAAAGATTTAGACCCTGAAACAAGTTCAGGGTGACAACAGCAATGTCATGCTGAACTCGGTTCAGCATCTCTAATTTTCCAATGACTTAATGACCAATAACTCAATGACTAACGGATTTCCCAGCATCTCTGGATAATAGAATACCATTACAGTTAGCCCAGGAGGCACTATGAAAAAAGTGGAGAGGAGTCAGATGAAAAGGCTCGCAGGAGCGACGATTGAATAAAGAGAGTTAGCTTATCTTTACCTGGATGGCCTTATGGTTAAGATTCAGCTGGGAGTGCATCTTCTTGCTTCTGTGCCTTTTCTTTTTTGTCATTCCAAAATCTTTTCTCCTCGTCTCTTTTTAAACATCATTAGCTTGTAATAACATATTATTATTGCACTTAAAACCATAAGTCATTTCGATACTTAACTAATTTTATTACCGCTTTGATATTTCCAGGTAATCCTATCACCTTAGGTATTCCTTTAAGACCTTTTTCTGATCTGTAAATAAGGTCTCTTAACGCTTGCAAAAAAGTGTTGACTTCTGCTGAATTATATTTATAATTTATCGTATTGGTCTTTGAAAATTTCTGGCAAGGTGTCTGTTCTCAAATCTGAGAGGAAATGAGAAAATGTCATCCTGAACTTGTTTCAGGATTGGTTTGAGAACCTGGAAAGAAAAAGAATTGAGATAAACAGACAAGGGGCACCGTTGAATAAAATAATGTGGAAGATTGGATCTATGGCTCTGTCTTTCCTGAAACGAGTTCAGGATGACATTTCTTCCAC
>MUKB01000051.1 GCA_002049785.1 Caldifarciminota bacterium 4484_100 | reverse complement strand
GCCCAATTATGGTGATACAGGGCATCCATAATGGGATGAAAGAACAGAGGATCATTAAATACTATTTGAAGAAGATATACAACTCTGAGCAAAAGTGCAAGAACACAGATGATAATTGAAGCCATTATTCATTATATTTATGATATTTAACAATGTCAATATTAATACTTCAGAGCCAAAAAAACAAGGGGTGGCATCTGCCACCCCTTGTTTAATTTCCACAGATTATTCCAATAATAAGAATTTCCTCGTGATATTAATCCCGGATTCTGTCTTCAAATTGTAGAAATAAACCCCGGATGAAAGGTTAAGGTTGAATGAATAGTATTGCTTTCCGGCTGGAAGTTCTTCAGAAATGAGGGTCGCACATAACCTTCCAGTTATATCATAGACCAGAAGCTGAACATAATCCGGCTCCGGAAGTATAAATTCAACCTCTGCTTTACCTCGAATAATTGCTGATGCCTTCAGCAGTGTCTGCTCCGGTGTAACCGGAAGCCACTCACCCACACCGATTATGGATGTTGCATGAACCCTTAACAACCAATCGCTACCGTTATTTCCCACACCAAACGATGAAGGACCATTATACCACCACAACATTGTGGACGGTCCATCAAGGAGTGTATCAGCTGCAATTGCTGGGCAGTTAGGATAACTATCCGCCTGAATATAGAAGAAATAGATATTATCACCCATTGCATAATATGTCATGGTAGTATCACACGCGAATTTATTCCAATCTCCACGAACAATAGTAACATCATCCCAGGCCTGACGAATACCGGTCGGCTGTGAAGCACCATCATATAATCTGAAGGTCGCAACATTACCGCCCGGTGAAGGCCAGGATGCATCCCAGATATAGGCTGCAACTGAATCAACAAATAGATCCTGTGCTACCGGGAACTGAACACCCCAACCGTTATCAGGATAATACCAGGCCCAGGCATTATTCGCCACACCATCATCATAATGGAGCCAATTTGTCGCCTCAACCGTTGCTGTAATTGTATCATTACCGGGATTCTCATCCCCGCCCAACTGGGTGAAGACTGTAACATCATAGATACCTGAACTGAATGTGAAGGGGTCGAATGTGACTTGGGTGGTACTGAGTGGGTTTAGATTTGAAACCGTCTTGGTGGATGAATATCCTCCAGGGGTAATCAAACAGGTAACATTAAAAGTTTCTGTGTTTTGGCCAAAGTTCTGGACCGTAGCAAGAGGAGAGTATGTTGTATTCAAAGGAACTACACGGGGTGAATCATATGAGATTGTGCTCACATCATGCTGAGCAACAACATCGGAAACGATTGCCAGAATACACCAGTTGTTATCAAAACCATAGTTACTTATTTCACTCCAGCTCCCACCGAGATATATCCAACCTCCTTTTCCGGAAACTATTGGTCCTCCATCAACCGAGGCTGGATACTCACCCGCTTGGTGCGTAACTTCTATCGAACACCAGAGATCTCCACTGCCACTTATCGGTACCGGACTTGTAAGGTCAATCCTAACCCATCCCGGTGTACTATTTGTATATGGTTCTTGTGTAATCAACGGTCCGGGTTGGGTGGGTGTCCCATTGTCATATACTTTTACCACATTATCTAAGGCTGAGGCATCCCAGTGGTGGAATACAATGGCAATAATATTCCAGCCGGCATAAGGTCCAAGTTCAGTCGGAGTAAACCGTGCCGCAAACTCAAAGGTTCCACCGCTTTGGAGTCCAATTGCATTATATGGCGTCATATCACAAAATGTCAGGGTATCCTGAGCTCGATTAAGAATTTTCGGAATATCTTTCTCAGGAATCACACGATTATGTAATGCCATTCTGGATGGCGATAAACTCAATTCACTGCCAACCAGCATTGGCACCACAAAAAGCAGGATCATTGAAACCACTAATTTCTTCATATAACCTCCTTTTTTGTCGCAACCATTTATAAACCAAAGATTCCTGACTCGATCTCACCTCCTTTCAAATCAATATATTTTATTATATGCATTTCTATTCTATTGTCAAGCAAAAATTCTGCCTGGAATCTTGACTTTTACCCTTTTTTGAATATAATGGAATATGCCCAAAAAAACACCATTTTATGACCAACATTTAGCGAACAACGGCAGAATCGTTGAGTTTGCTAACTTTCTTATGCCGATTCAGTTTGAAGGCATTATTCCTGAACATCTTACCGTGCGACAGAATGTCGGGGTGTTTGATGTCTCCCATATGGGTGAAATTGAGATCCGTGGAAAAGACCGGTTCCGATTTACCGATTACATCACAACGAATAATGTTGCGAAACTGGCCTTGAACCAGGTTCAATATTCAACTATGCTCTATCCGGATGGGGGCATCGTTGATGACCTGTTGGTTTATAATCTAAATAATAGAATCCTCCTTGTCGTCAATGCGGCAAATACCGATAAGGACTTTCAGTGGATTACAGAAAATAAGAAATTCGATGTTGCGGTCGAAAACCGGAGTGATGAGATTGGCCAGCTTGCGGTCCAGGGTCCGAAATCTGAAAAGGTTATGCAGAAATTGTGCACCTTTGACCTTGCTGAGTTGAAATATTACTGGGCAACCGAAACCAAAATAAGGGATATTCCGGTTCTCTTGTCTCGTACCGGATATACGGGTGAAGACGGATTTGAAATATATGTAGAAAGAAAATATGCAGATGCTATCTGGAATATGGTATTTGAGGCGGGCAAGGAGTTTGACATCAAGCCGATCGGACTTGGTGCGCGCGACACCCTGCGTTTAGAAATGAGGTACTGCCTCTATGGCAATGATATAGATAAGACCACCAATCCTCTGGAGGCGGGTCTGGGATGGATTGTGAAATTGAAAAAAACAGAAGATTTCATCGGCAGGGAAAAAATTTTAAAGTTGAAGCAGAGCGGAATAAAAAGGAGGTTGATCGGCTTTGAGGTGACGAAGAAAGGAATTCCCAGACCGCATCAGAAAATTTACTTTGAAGATAAGGAAATCGGTTTTGTTACATCAGGCACATTCTCACCGTCATTAAAAATTGGTATCGGAATGGGTTATGTTGATATCCCTTATGATGAGGTGGGTAAAAGGTTGAAAATTCTCGGTCGCCAACCGATCGAGGCTGAAGTCATAAAAGGACCATTTTATAAACATGGATCCCATAAATAGTGACTATCTGTTGCAAAAAAATGAAAGGAGGTATTATGGCGGAGATAAGGGATGATCTGAAATACACCAAGGAGCATGAATGGCTCAAAATTGAAGGAAATATTGCGACCGAGGGGATTACTGACTATGCCCAATCTGAGCTCTCTGATATCGTAATGCTCGAATTGCCAGAAGTTGGAAAGGAAATAAAAGCCGGTGATGCTGTAGGCACAATCGAGGCGGTGAAGGCGGTGAGTGATCTCTATGCTGGTCTCAGCGGAAAGATAATCGCTATCAACGAAGAGGCAGTTGCGGACCCGTCTATTTTGAATAAGGACCCCTATGGAAAAGGCTGGCTTTATAAAATAGAACTCAAGGACGCCAATGAGATCGAAACCCTTCTTACTCCCGAAGAATACAAAAAATTGATTGCCGAGCATTAATGCATTACCTTCCCCTCACCCCCCAAGACGAAACAACAATCCTCAAACGGCTGGGCTTAAATTCATTTGAAGAACTCCTCAATCAGATAATTCCACCCGAGATTCAATATCGAGGGAAGATCGGTTTACCCGATGCAGACAGTGAAGTTGAAGTGAGAAAGGTCGTCAGGAGTCTGGCTAAACAAAACCTCCATACCGATGACTATATATCATTCTTGGGCGCCGGGATTTACGACCATTACATACCTGCAATAATCGACCAGATCATACTACGCAGTGAATACTACACTGCCTATACACCTTATCAGGCCGAGGTCTCACAGGGTACCCTCCAGACAATCTTTGAATATCAGAGCGCAATATGTGAACTCACCAAGATGGATATTGCCAATGCATCAATGTATGATGCGGGTTCTGCTTTAGCCGAGGCATGCCATATGGCGCATACAATAAAAAAGCGAAAAAAGGTCATCCTCAGTGAGCTCATTCATCCTTTCTACCTGAAGATTGTCCACACCTATCTGAAGGAGTGCGATATAGAAATTGTGATATGCCCTGCAGATGAGGGCCTTACAAATATCGATAAACTCAGTAAACTGATTGATGAAAATACAGATTGCGTATGCGTCCAGCACCCAAATTTTTATGGAAATTTAGAATCCGTTAATGCCTTAGAAGAAATCACGCATAACGCCGGTGCCCTGTTTATCCCGGTCGTTGACCCGATATCTTTGGGTGTAATCAGCCCCCCAGGTGAGTATAATGCAGACATTGTTGTTGGCGAAGGCCAGGCAATGGGTATCAGCCAGGGATTTGGTGGTCCACTCCTGGGATTCCTCGCCTCAAAAAAGGAATTTGTTCGATATCTCCCGGGTAGAATTGTCGGTGAAACCGTGGATGTCGAAGGGAAAAGAGGGTTCGTCCTTACCCTTCAGACCCGGGAACAGCATATCCGTCGCGAAAAAGCAACCTCGAATATCTGCACCAATGAAGCCCTCTGTGCCCTCAGTTCATTAATATATCTTTCAACCCTGGGTCGGCAGGGGATCAAAGAGGTCGCCTGCCAGTGTTTTTCAAAGAGCCATTATCTATATAAACATATTAAAAATCTACAGGGTATAAGGCCTGCCTTTTCACAGGAATTCTTCAAGGAGTTTCTGGTAAAGACAGAAAAACCTGCAGATGATATTATCCGGGCATTGATCGATAAAAAAATTTTTGCTGGGGTTGCCCTATCACACTTTAACCCTGAACAGAAAAACTATATGTTGATTGCAGTCACCGAAAAGAGAACAAGGCAAGAATTAGACCATTATATTGAAACCTTATCCCAGATTATTTAAGAGAACTGGAAATGCGAAGAATCCTGTTTATTGGTGATATAATCGGTAGCCCGGGTCGTAAGAAAATCTGCCAGTATCTTCCTGAAATAATAAAAAAAGAGAATATCTTCTTCACCATTGCCCAGGGTGAGAACCTCGCCGGCGGGATCGGAATAACCGAAAAGACCGCACGTCAGCTATTCAACCACGGGGTTGATTGTATTACCACAGGAAATCATGTCTGGAAATACAAAGATGTCTATGACTATCTGAATAAAGAAACAAAGATACTGAGGCCTGCAAACTATCCTGAAGGTGTGCCTGGTTATGGGTATTTTATCTTTAAAAAAGAAGAGAGCCAGATCGGAGTAATAAACCTCGAAGGCAGGGTTTTTATGAAACCCTTAGAGGATCCATTCAAAAAGGGTAAAGAGATTATAGAAAAAATAAGAGAGAAGACCCCCAATATCATCATCGACTTCCATGCCGAGGCAACTGCAGAAAAGAGGGGGCTTGCCTTATACCTGGCTGAATATACCACTGCAATCCTGGGCACCCATACCCATATTCAGACCGCGGATGAATGTATTATCGATGATCGATGTGCCTATATTACAGATGTCGGAATGGTTGGTTCACGCCATTCGGTAATTGGTGATAAAAAAGAAGAGGTGATAAAACATTTTCTCTATTCAATCCCGCAGAAATTTAAAGTCGCCAAAGAAGATATTATTGCCAATTCTGTTATAATTGAATTCGATGAAAATATCGGCGTAGCAAAATCTATAATCCGCTACAACTTCTAAGAATCTTCTCTAGAAATAATTCTTAAAAATTTCTGTTTGATTCTCATCGCATCCTTCCGATTTCGATGTTCAGCGCAGATTTGAATAAAATCTTGCACACCATGTTCCAGACTATTCAATACAACCTGTCGCATATCCTCTGACCAGTTGTCATACATTCGTTCAAATGGTCTGCCTCTGAATAGCTGAAATGCCTCCAGAAATTTTTTCCGTGCATAGCCCCATTCTCCAGCCCGGGCCAATGCTCGAGCTTGTGCCAGGGTGATTTCGAAGTCTCTAAAATCATTTTTGATATAAAAACCCTGATTGACAATTCTCTGTCCATCACGGGTACCAGTAATGTAGAGAATGTGGCCAGAAAGATGTAAGGCCTTCCTGATTTTCACCAGAAGATGGGAGAGTAAAGAACTCGGATTTTTACTTTTGGGCCAGAAATTGCTATAGACCTCTATAACGGGAATAGATTTCCTGGGCTCACCCATTTTGAAACTAAGATATATTAGAAATGCCTTCTCCTTGGGCTGTAATCTGATCCGTAGATATTTCTGATTCCGATAAATAACTAAATTTCCTAAAAATTTTATATAAAATATTGGAATCTTGCGATTGAATATCGGGAACTGTAAAATCGCCCTCGGTAATCCCGTCTTCTTATTCCTATTCAATAAATGTCGAACCGGCGCAGGAAAGAATACCAAATATCGGTGCAGCACACCTGTAAGTCCTTTTTTGTATGCATATTCAAAGATACGGTTATAATCTCGTGCCTTCAAAGTTTTTTCGGTCTTCTTCAACATATCTAATAATTTCAAAGTAGGCAGTTTCTTATAATTTGTCTTCATCTTAAAATTCTTATTGTAAAGGCACTTAATTATCATAATCTCGGATTTTACCGAATATTTCTTAAAAAGTGGAAAATTTCTTCTGAGTATATCATGTGCTGCCTTTTTCCTTCCCAAAGCCCTGTTCATTGCGGCAAGACAGATTGTTACAACATATATGGTATTTCTAAATCGATGCTGGCGAGCAATTTCCAATGCCTTCTGGATGTAAAACTGCATCCTTTCAAACCTCGCATACCTGAAGTTGATAAGAGCAAGCATAAGGTAATAGGTATCCTGAAACTGAACACGCGAACTTATTTTCGATCGCCTGAGAATCTTCTCAGCCTGACGATACTCTCCCGCCATTATATGGTTATTAACGATTTTCGTCTTTAAATTTCTCCTCTCTTCTTCATCTTTTAGCTGGACTAATACTTTATAATAAAATCGTTGCGCAACTCTGTACTCATCCCAGAATGTCATAAGATCACCAAAGAATTCCCAGTAATGAGGTCGAGCATTTATCATTGTCATTCTTCGACATTCTTGTGTAAATTTTCTTGCTTTCCTTAAGTATAAAAGTTCGACACAGGCTATTGCTGCCCATACTTTTAATGAAAATCTCACTTCCGGTATTCTCATACCCTCAATCCTTTTTATCAATATATTATACAACCTCAGCGTCTCCTCGGGCAAACGCATCCACTCAGTTAAAAGTATCTCCATCATACCAGCAAATATCGCCGAGTAGTAATAACCCTGCCTTTCCAGTTCTGATGGATAAGTTGGCAAATTATTTAAAATATCTGCCACCGTCTTCAAAATATTCGGAGTCGTCTTTTTATTCATTATATTTTTTATATATTTCATAACGCATTCAGTCTCAGGAACCGCCATTCCAAGTGGTGATAAAGGATCCTCTTCAGGTCTCTTGCCGAGATTATATCTCTGCCAGATACGATAGATTCCCATTGTAGAAAGCATAATCCCTTTTTTCCTCAATACCTGCTGGGCTTGAGAGAGTGAAATTGAAGGGTGATTTTCTTTCAACAACATTACCTTTCTCTCAATCTCCAGGGATGTACGATTCCAGGGTCTTATGTAGACAGCGCTATCAGAAAATCTATTATTCTGATACCATTTAACCCAACGATGTAAAGTGATAGGATGTATCTTATATTTCCTCTTCTTATATGAAAATTTTTATGTTCCTTCTTCGCCATTTTTATAAATAATAGTCCATTATCACTGTCTGTCAAGATGGGAAAATTCGGACTCCCCTCCACTCTTTATTTTGATTTTTCAAAATGTTGTGTTGAGTTTATTCCATGCCTTCCTCGCAGACCGAGACGGTCAGTGGGCTGAATGAAGTTTTTACTTCCAGCTAAGGGGCGTCTCGCCCGATGGATTTGATACCGTAGGACGAGGACGCCCTGCGGTCTGGAGATATCTGGTTTTTCTCGTTTTTCTGGTTTGTCTGTTATTCTGTCATGCTGAACTTGGTTCAGCATCTCTAATTTTCCAATGACTTAATGACTCAATAACTCAATGACTAACGGATTTCCCAGCATCTCTGAATAACCAGAATACTAATACAGTTAATTCTACAGGGCTTTTGAAAAAAGTGGAGAGGACTCAGGGAAAATTAGCATTTGCTGTTAACAAGTGTTAAATTTAGAATCATCCAGTCAAATAATTACTTTTCCTTAAAAAATATTGAAAAATAAAAACATT
>MUKB01000003.1 GCA_002049785.1 Caldifarciminota bacterium 4484_100 | reverse complement strand
TTTAGTGGACAAAGAGGTTTCTGCGGGCAGGTATCAGCTTACCTGGGATGGTTGTAATGATCAGGGGAAGAGGGTTTCTGCGGGTGTCTATTTTGTGCGGATGTATACGGATAAAGAGACAAGGGTTGAGAAGGCGGTATTAATAAAATAATTGATGCTTGATACTTGATTCTCGATACTGGATACTCGATTCTGGATACTGGAAAAACCTTTGGTCATTAAGTCATTGGTCATTAAGTCATTGAAAAACCATTAGTCATTAAGTTATTGAGTCATTATGTCATTGGTAAATCGTAAGTTATTCTGAATTATGTCTCCCCTGAACCCCGTGCTGAGAAAGAGGAGTCAGACTTTTGAACTATTGACATTATTGATAATTTGTGTTATATTGACTGTTATGAAATTCAGCAAGTCTTTAATATCGACACTGCGCGAAGAACCGAAAGAGGCCGAGACAAAAGGACACCGTCTCCTGCTTCGGGGTGGATTTATCAAACAGCTGGCCGCAGGTATCCATATCTACCTGCCCCTGGGCTGGCGTGTTCTCCTGCGAATCACTCAGATCATACGGGAGGAGATGGACCGCATCGGTGCACAGGAACTGTTGATGCCGGCAATCTCACCCCGTGAAGTCTGGGAAGAATCAGGACGGTGGCAGGAGTATGGTGATGATATGTTCAGGTTAAAGGACCGCAAAGGGAGGGATTATTGTCTCTGTCCTACCCACGAAGAGATTATCACCGCAATCGCCCGGAACAAAATCAAATCTTATCGTGACCTTCCACAGATCTGGTATCAGATTCAGACGAAGTTCCGGGATGAACTCAGACCCAGGTTTGGGATAATCCGGTCGCGGCAATTTATTATGAAGGATTCCTACAGTCTGGATGTAGATGAAGCAGGGCTGGATTATAGCTACAAACTTCATGAAGAGGCGTATAAAAGGATATTCAAAAGATGTGGTCTGAACTTCGAGATCGTTGAAGCCTCGGGCGGACTTATGGGTGGTGGTGAATCAAAGGAATTTGTCGCCCAGATTGATGGCGGTGAGGCAACGATCGCACGGTGTAGTAAATGTAATTTTCGTGCGGATACTGAGGCGGCATTGGGAAAGGGTGAATTCTTTACCGGAGAGGACATTCCTGTGACCGAGGTGGCAACCCCGGAACGGAGAACAATAGAAGAGGTGAGTGATTTTTTAAAGGTTTCACGCAAGAATCTGGTGAAGAGTATTTTCTACACCGCACCGGACAAACCTCCAATACTTATATTACTCCGGGGCGATTATGAGATTAACGAAAATATTATAAAGGCGAAGTTCGGTTTCTCCTATAATCCGGCAGGAGCCGATGAGATAATAAAATATTTTAATGCCGAACCTGGATTTATTGGGCCGATAGGAATCAAAGGTGTAAAAATCTATGCAGACGAACTCTTGAAAGACACCCGGGGTATGATCACCGGGGCAAATAGGAACGGCTATCATATCAAGGGGTTGAATATTGCACGGGACATTGAGGTTGCAGAATTTTTAAATTTGAGAAAGGTAAAACCAGGAGATCGGTGTCTAAAATGCGGTGGAAAACTACAGCTGTACCAGGGTCTGGAACTGGGACAGATATTCAAATTGGGCACAAAATATTCAACCCGACTGGGTGCAACATTCCTCGATGAAAAAGGAAAACTGAGGCCGATTATAATGGGAAGTTATGGTATCGGCCTGGAAAGAATAATGGCCTGTGCCTGTGAACAGAAGGCCGATGATGCTGGGGCGGTCTGGCCGATCTCGATTGCACCATTTGAAGTCTATCTTCTCATATTGAACCCGGAGGAACCAACAATCAAAAAGGTCAGTGATGAGATAATCCAATCATTGACTAATGGACATTTTTCGGTTATCATAGATAATCGAAATCTCTCTGCAGGAATTAAATTCAACGATTCAGAGTTGCTGGGGATTCCGATAAGGGTGACGATTGGACCCAAGGGAATCAAAGAGGACCGATTTGATATCTACATAAGAGAAACAAAAGAGATTATTTCGAGCTCAAAGGCGCAGATTGTTGAACAATGTCTGAAAATAAAAGAAGAACTATATCGGAGGTTGAATGTCTGAAATTCTCAATCTGGAAAAGGTTTCTCAATTGATTAAACCGATCCTGAAAGGGATGAATCTCCGTTTCTATGACCTCAGTTTCAATGAGGTCTCAAAGGTGTTGAGGCTCTACATCGATAAGAAGGGCGGTGATGTCACAATAGGTGAATGCAAAAAAGTGAGCAATCAGGTATCAAAGGTCCTGGATGAGGCTGAATTGATTAACTTTCCCTATACCTTAGAGGTATCATCACCGGGTATCGAGAGACCATTGAAGACACGCCAGCATTTTCAATGGGCTATCGGCAAGACCGCTGAGATCTTGCTCGAAAACAAAAAAATTAGGGGTTATGTCAGAAGGGTTACCGATGACGGTGTCTATATTGCAACCAATGGGCAGGAAGAATTTATCTACTTTAATCTAATCATAAAGGCAAAACTGGTGGAGGAGTTGGTGTATGGCAAACGAAGGTAATTTGATTATCGAAAGCATCAAATCTATTGCCCGTGCCCGGGGTGTAAAGTTCGATTATGTGATTGACTCCTTAGCCGAGGCAATTAAGAGTGGTGTCCGAAGGAAATTTGGCAAGGGTGTGAATGCCGAGGTATCGGTGAATAAATCTACCGGTGAAATCAAGATTTTTATCGTCAAAAAGGTGGTTGAAGAAGTCAAGGATTCAAATAAAGAGATTTCCTTAGAAGAGGCAAGAATAAAAGACGAAAATTATAAACTCAATGATGACTATCGAATTCCCATTTCAATCAATGAACTGGGAAGGACTGCAGTTGAATCGGTGAAGCAGGCCCTGACCCAGAAGGTAAGCGAAGCCGAACGGAGTAGAATTCTCGCAGAGTATGAAAAGAAGATCGGCGAGATTGTCAAAGGTATTGTGAAGGTAGTCAGTAGAAATGAGGTGCTTGTTGACCTCGGTCCGGTTGAGGCGGTGATACCGAATTATGGTATGATGAAGACCGAACATTACCGACTCGATACTCCGATTCGGGCCATCGTCTCAAGAATTGACCGAGCCCAATGGGGGCCAAAAATCATCCTTTCTCGAACCGACCCCAAATTCTTGGAAAGGCTCCTCTTTTATGAGATACCTGAAATAAAAGACGGATTGATTCAGGTAATCAAGATTGTGCGTGAGCCCGGGGTGCGGGCAAAGGTGGCGGTGCAGACCTTAGACCCCAAGATTGATCCGATCGGTGCCTGTGTGGGATATCGAGGCAGTCGGATTCAATCCGTGGTCAAGGAATTATCCGGTGAACGTATTGATATTATTCAATGGAGCAAGGAACCGACAATCCAGGTCTCCCGTAGTCTATCTCCGGCCAAGGTAAAAGAAGTGGTTCCAATCGCAGAGGGACATGTGATGGCGGTGGTCCCTGACGACGACTATTCAAAGGCCATAGGTAGAAACGGTGTGAATGTCGACCTCGCATCTCGATTGTGTGACTTAGAGATTGAAATCAAAAAAATATCTGAATATGAGCAGGAGTTAAAGGATAAAAAACTTTCCGAAACCAGGATTGAAGACATCCCGGACCTGGATAAGAAATTAAAGAAACGCTTGATTGAAAAAGGGTATACAAATTTGCTCAGTGTTCTCAAGGCTCCGCGTGAGGAATTACAGTTTCTACTCTCACTGAATGAAGATGAGGTCAATCATTTATTGGAGGTCTTAAAACCGTCTGAGCAAGAGGAGAAAGAGGATGCGCAAGAAAAAGGTTCATAGCGTCGCCAAGAGCCTTGGGCTGTCATCAGATGCATTGATAAAGTTACTGGAGCAGATCGGTATTCCTGCAAAGGGTCATATGTCCACCCTGACCGAAGAGGAGATAAAGAAGGTAAAGGCGCGTATCTCAGAGGAGAAGAGACGGGTAAAAAAGGAATTCACCCAGCGCTGGGCAAAACCGAAGGTCAAGGAGAAGAGAAAGAGAATCAGCAAGGAGGAGATCAAGGCAACTGTAAAGTCCACCCTGGCAAAACTTCAAAAGCGGGAGACCAAGAAACACTACAAGAAAGAAACTTCCACCCGGGTTGAACCGAAACCAGAGGAAAAGGTTGTTGAGGTAACCGACTTTATGACGGTTGCGGAACTGGCCCAGGCATTGAAACTCGCTCCCAGTCAGGTGATAAAGAAGTGTATGGACCTCGGTCTGATGGTAAGTCTGAATCAAAGGCTTGATCTCGATACAATACTGATCCTCTGTGATGAGCTTAAATGTAAGGTGAAGGTCGTCTCCCTGGAGGAACAGGTTTCAGCTGAAGGCGAATATGAGCTGGTCTCTCGACCACCGGTCGTGACGGTGATGGGGCATGTTGATCACGGCAAGACAACCCTGCTTGATGCAATAACAAAATTACGGGTCGCAGAGAGAGAATATGGAAAGATTACCCAGAAGATGGCTGCATATCAAATAGTCTATAACGAAAAAAAAGTTACATTCCTTGATACACCGGGTCATGAGGCGTTTACCGCAATGAGGGCCCGGGGAGCACAGGTTACCGACATTGTGATTCTCGTGGTGGCTGCGGACGACGGGGTGATGCCCCAGACCATTGAGGCCATTGACCACGCCCGGGCAGCAAATGTTCCGATTATTGTCTGTATCAACAAGATTGACCTTCCCAATGCAAATGTGAGTCGGGTTAAGAACCAGCTTGCAAAAGCGAATGTCCTGATCGAGGAGTTTGGCGGTAAATCGATCTGTGTCGAGGCATCCGCCCTGAAGGGAATCGGTATCTCTGACCTGCTGGATGCAATTCTGGTGAAGGCAGAGGAATTGAATTTGAAGGCACCCATCAATAAACTGGCCAAGGGCGTAGTGATTGAGGCCCGACTGGATCGAGGGAAGGGAAATGTCTCAACCATTCTCATCCAGGAAGGTATCCTTCGTAAAGGAACACCTTTTGTCTGCGGTGCTCATTCAGGCCGGGTCCGGGAGTTGTTGAATGAACGGATGGAGAGGATCCCTGAGGCTGGACCTTCTACCCCGGTATTTGTGCTCGGTTTCAGTGGACTTCCGCCCGCAGGCGAAATATTCTTTGCGGTTGAGTCCGAGCAGAAGGCGAGGGAACTTGCAGCCCAGCGTGAGATTATTGAAAGAAACCGGAAACTTGCTCCCAAGTCGAAACTGACCCTGCTCGACCTTCAGGAAAAGATAAAGTCAGGTGAAGCAAAGGAGTTGAAGATTATCCTCAAAGCTGATTCAGCAGGTTCGGTCGAGGCCCTGGATGAAAAACTCCAGGAATTGAGTATGGAAGATATCACCATCCGGATTATTCATAAGGGTGTAGGCAAGATAAATGTCTCTGATGTACTATTGGCTGAGGTTACCGGTGCGATCTGTGTGGGGTTTCATGTCGGTCCGGATACAAATGCCTTGGAGGCAGCGGAAAGGGAGGGCGTTGAGATTCGAACCTATCGTCTGATTTATGAAGCCCTGGATGACCTCCGTGCTGCGATGCTTGGAATGCTGGAACCGAAGCTCCAGGAAATTCTGATCGGAGAAGCCGAGGTTCGAGCAATCTTCAACATCCCCCGGGTGGGAACCGTCCTCGGTTGCTATATAAGAGATGGCAAGGCGATAAGAAATGCGGTGGTCCGATTAATCCGCGAGGAGAAGGAATTTGCAACAACAAAGATTATATCTTTAAAGAGATTCAAAGAGGATGTAAAAGAGGTCGTTGCAGGATATGAGTGTGGTATCGGTCTGGAACAGGCACCAGAGGTTCAAAAAGGGGACATCCTCCGTTTTTATAAAATTGTTGAGGAGAATAAATAGATGGCCGATAACTTTTTCATCGGAAGGTGTGCAGTCGACCTATTTATTGAAAACTCCCATTCCCTGAAAGAGAAGAGGCGGATCGTCAGCAGTGTCAAGGAGAGGTTGAAAAATCACTACAATGTCTCGGTCTGTGAATTCGGAGACCTCTCCCTCTGGCAGAGGGCACAACTGGGTATTATAACCTGTGCCAATGATAAGGTGAAGGTTGATACGGTCTTAAAATCGGTATTAAAATACCTCGAAAAAAATCATTTCATCTCATTACTCAATTTTGAACTTCAGATAATATCATGAGAAAGGACCGTGTCGCCTCTCTATTGAGCCGGGAGATCTCACAGATTGTGGCCCGGGAAATAAAGGATCCCAGGCTCGGTTTTATTACGATTACCAAAGTTGTGATGCAGAACGACCTGAAGGTGGCGCTCGTATACTTCTCCAGTCTGGGAGATAAATCCGAGGGGCTGACGATATTGAACCATGCTAAGGGATATATCCGTTCAAACCTTGCCCATCGGGTGAGGTTAAAGTATATCCCACAACTTGAGTTCAGGATTGACAACAGTTATGAATATGGGGCACGCATAGATGCGCTCATTGAAGAAATTCACCGGGATAATAAAAAAGAGCAGTAAGATCCTCATCGCCACCCATCGTGACCCGGACACCGATGGTATTGCAGCAGCCCTGGCCTGTGTATATTTAGTAAAACATTTCAAAAAGAGAAATATAAAAATTTATTGTAATTCGACCATTCCGGCACGCTACAAATTTCTCTTAAGAAAATTTCAATTCACAAAAAAAATCCCTGAATTTGACCTGCTGATTGCGGTTGATTCAGCCGGATTGAATCGTATCTTTCCAAAGGCCAATATAGAGGAGATAAAGAAAAATACGATTATCAATATCGACCACCACCGCAGTAACGATGCATTTGGACAGCTCCAGATCATCGATGAAAGGGCATCCTCGGCTTGCGAGATAATCTATCGCATCTTTAAATCCCTGAAGATTAAGATTAATCACCACCTGGCTGAAATCTTCTATTGTGGCCTCTACAATGAGACTGGCGGTTTCACCTACCCCAATACAACATCTGAATCCTTGAAGATTGCCGCCGAGATGATCAGCTTAGGAATAAAACCTGCACCCCTGATAAAACTGCTCAATGCCAAGACCCTGGCAGGGACAAAATTACTGAGTGATGTTTTAAGCACGATTGAAATAAAAGATGGTGTAGGTATAATGATTCTTCTTCAAAAGATGCTCAAAAAGAATCGAGCCAAGATTTCCGACACCGAAAACTTCATCTCCTTTCTTCAGGCAATCAATGGGGTAAGGGTCTCTCTGTTCCTGAGGGAGGAAAAGAATCAAACCCGGGTCAGCCTGCGAAGTGATGGTATTATCGATGTGAACAGGCTTGCCCAGAAATATGGTGGCGGAGGTCACCGTCTGGCCGCCGGGATCAGGATGAAGATGGGGATAGTTCAGACAAAACAGGAGATTCTACGGGCAATCAGAAACGAAATGAGACGCACCAAGGGATAGATGGAGCAGTCGATTCTTCTGGTAGATAAACCGGTCGGTTTTTCTTCATTCCAGATTGTGGAAATTCTCAAAAAGCGTTATAAAAAGGTCGGGCATACCGGAACCCTGGATCCTTCAGCAAGCGGACTTTTGATTATTCTTATCAATCAGGCGACAAAAAGGTTCGAAGAATTTCAAAAATATGAAAAAGAGTATGAAGGCGAATTCATACTGGGTATGACCAGTGAAACCTATGATATCGCCTCCCCACCTTTAATAAAAGTTGAGAACAACAAAATTGGTATTGAGCAATTGAAAAAGGTCAGCCAGGAATTTGTCGGCGAGATTCAGCAGATACCACCACGATTCTCCGCGCTCAAGTATCAGGGTGAAAGGTTATACAAACTGGTGCAAAAAAATGTTGATATCACACCCGCACCCCGCCAGGTTTTGGTCAAATCATTCGAGATCATCGATGGAACCAATCCCATATTTAGATTTCAAACGGTGGTCGGCAAAGGGGTATATATCCGTTCCCTGATAAACGACCTCGGCATTCGACTCGGTTGTGGGGCAACCCTCTTGTCTCTGCGTAGATTGAGGATTGGAGATTATCATATCACCCAGGCAAAAAAGATTGGAGAACTTTTCGATTGAAAACTATCATTGATAAAATATCGCGATTTACCAGAAACAGCCACTGTGGGATTGGAAACTTTGATGGAATTCATCGGGGACATCAGGAGATTGTCAGGACACTGAAGAAACTCGCCGGTCCCGCAGGAAAGACCGGGATCATCACCTTTATTCCCCTGCCATTCTCGGTCCTCAAAAAGGCACCCCACCTCTATCTTACTCCCAGAAAGGAGAAAGAAAAGATTTTTCAAAATCTGGGGGTAGATTTTATCTACTACTTTAAATTTACCCGAAGATTTTCTATGATTTCACCTCAAGAGTTTGTAAATCTGATTGCAACCAAAATCGGTCCCTGTTCGGTTGTAGTCGGAGAAAACTTTCACTTTGGAAAAGGAAGGGGTGGAAATGCACAAAAGTTAAAAGAACTTGCCCGGAACCTATTTTCGGTCATCATCCTTCCCCGGGTGCAGGACGAAGGGCCAATATCGAGCACCAGGATTCGTGAATTACTCTTGCTGGGACATCTCAGCGCCGCAAACCGGCTACTGGGAAGGGAATATGAAGTGTGTGGCACAGTCATAAAAGGAAAAGGTAAAGGTCGGCGTCTCGGTTTTCCTACCATCAATATCAGTCCGCCCAGGGAAAAACTGTTGCCTTTAGAAGGTGTTTATAAAGTGAGGGTAATGGTCGGAAAGAAAGAATTTCTCGGTGCAATGTTCTGTCGAACCGACATAATCGAAGTCCACCTGATAAATTTCAGAGGCAACCTTTATCGTAAAAAAGTAGCAATAAGGTTCATTGAACGTCTTCGTGATATCGAATCGTTCCCGGATGATGAAAGTTTACACACCGCAATCGCCCGGGATATAGCGAGGATAAAAGATAAAGGCACATAGGCATCCCGAAGTTTTTACTTGACCCTGTAGATTTAATCGTTATAATTAAAGTGAGGAGTCCATATGAAAAAATTTATCACAATTATTATTATCGCTTTTATATTTGGCAGTGCAATATATCTATTGACCAGGTTAAATCCAAAGACCGGGGTTAAATTTGAACTAAAGGCACAAACTACGAGTAGTACTGAAGAAGAATGGTCCGGAATCTTTATCAACAATAAAAAGGTCGGCTATTCATTCAGCAGAATCACCCGCACTGACACCGGTCTGACCGTCGAGAATATCACCAGAATGACCCTCTTTATGATGACCCAACCCCGCACCCTTACCACCCATACCTTTGTCCATACCGATGCTGAATACACCCTGAAGGATTTTTCCCTTACCCTTCAAAATCAAGGTGAACAACGCCTTGAGGGTAGAATTGAAGGGAATAAGTTATACCTGACCTCTTTTATTCAGGGCAAAAAATATACTCAGACCAGAGAGCTCACCGAAAAACCATACTTTCCTGATGCAATCCCTCGGCTCATTCAGAAAAAAGGGTTAAAACCCGGGGACGAGATTACCCTTCCATATTTTGACCCGACCACCCAATCCTCAACCCAGGCTCGATTAAAGGTCGTGGGCAAGGAAAAGGTGGATGTGCTGGGGAAGGAAATGACCGGTATGCGTATTGAAATCAATATTATGGGACTGAATTCAACTCTCTGGATCGACGACAATTATCAGATGATAAAACAGTCGACTCCAGCAATGCGTATGGAAACGGTCCGACTTTCCAAAGCCGAAGCACTTGCCGAGATTAAACCCACAGATGCATTCGACCTCCTTTCTTTCTTCTCAGTGAAATTGGAAGAACCGATACCCGACCCAAAAAAACTCGATTATCTGAAGTTGAGTTTGGAAAACATCGATACCACAGGCCTCGACCTTGTTGATGATTATCAGGTTCTTGTCACTGATGCTCCAATTACATTGGAATTCCATCTACCTGATATATCTGAACTTCAATACCTGAGTATCCCGATAAACGAAAAAAAAGAATTCCTCAAACCCACAGTCTTTATTCAATGTAAAGACGAGAAGATCATAAATACCGCACAGAAAATTGTCGGAAAGGAGAATGACGCCAAAAAGGCCGTAGCAAAATTGGTTGACGGTGTATATAAGATGCTCAAGAAAGACCCGACCGCCTCCCTGCCTTCAGCCCTTGATGTCCTGGCAACGAAGAAGGGTGACTGCAATGAGCACTCAATTCTCTTTACCGCCCTGGCCCGGGCAGTTGGTATTCCAACCAAAATCTATGTGGGCCTTATAAATCTCAACGGCTATGCCTATTACTACCATGCCTGGTGTGCGGTCTGGTTAGGAAAGTGGATTCCTGTAGACCCAACATTTGACCAGTTTCCTGCGGATGTAGGACACCTCAAGTTGAAGGAGGGCGGAATTTCTGAACAGGCACGGGTCTTAAAGGTTGTCGGTAAACTGAAAATAGATATCCTCGATTTCCATGCGACCGACTCTCAGTGATTCAAAAAGGCTGATAATAAAAAATCTGAAAAAAGAGTTCAATGGATTCTGGGCATTAAAAGGCTTAAACCTCGAGTTAGGTCAGGGTGAGATATTTGTGCTCCTGGGTCCCAATGGGGCGGGCAAGACAACCACCCTTAAACTCATCACCGGCCTGCTCCATCCCACCGAAGGGGAGATCTATATCCAGGGTATCGACATCAAAAAAGAACCGATAAAGGCAAAATCTTATATCGGTTATGTACCTGATGAACCATTCATCTATCCCAAACTGACCGGCCGGGAATTTATCAACCTTGTCGCCGGGCTATATAATGTTAAAAAAGAGGACTATGAGGTTCGACTCCAGAAACTATTCAAAAAATTCGATGTTGGTGAATGGATCGACGAACTGTCCGAAGGCTATTCCCATGGTATGAAGCAGAGGGTCATAATGTGCCAGTTATTACTACACAATCCTGAATTGATTTTGATTGACGAACCTCTGGTCGGGCTCGACCCCAAGACCGCCCGAACCGTCAGGCAGACATTTCTAAAACTGAGACAGGACGGAAAAACAATTTTGATTTCCACCCATACCCTCTCCTTTGCCCGTGAGATTGCCACCCGACTTGGTATAATAAATCACGGTGAATTGAAATTCACCGGCACCCTGAAAGAACTTGCCGAGATCAGCGGGCAGAAAGATATTGAAGAGATATATCTGAAACTTACCGAGCAATAGATGAACAATTTTATCCTGCTTGTTCGGACCAAGATAACGGCATTACGCGCCAGTATCAGCACCCTGAATCTAATAAGAACATTGTCGTTCATCTTTGTCTTCGGCACTTTTCTGGGTGGTTCATACTACTTCTTCTTTCGCGTTTTCAACTATCTAATGTCTGTAGAAATCATCGGGCCGGTGTTGATGAACAAAATCCTCCAGATGGCATTCTTCATATTCTTTATTATGCTTCTGCTCAGTAATGTAATTACTTCGATGTCGACATTCTACAACAATCGAGAACTCCAATTCCTCTTCTCCCTGCCCATAAGCCCTGGTTCTATATATCTTGCCAAACTCTTTGAAAATTGCCTTTATGCCTCCTGGGCAACAATGATTATAATCCTGCCCCTTATCACCGCCTATGGGGTCACAACCCGGGCACCGATTATCTATTATCCGGTTTCAATAATCTCGGTAATAATCTACCTAATAATACCAGGAGCAATCGCCACAGGCCTGATTTTTATTATCCGCCGTATCCTACCGAAATTGAAATCCCGGGATGTGATTCTGCTCTTATTCGGTTTAATCCTGAGTTTAACATTCTTCTATCTCCGGGTCAATAATCCTGCTTTACTGAAGGTATTTGCAACAGAGAACCAGCAGGATCTGTTAAGATTTGTAGAAAATTTAACTGCGGTAGGTGGAATTTATGTTCCCTCTACCTGGCTCAGTCATATTATCGTAAAATTGAGCCAGGGTTCATCACAGAGCCGATTCTATCTTCTGCTTCTCTTGTCGGTCACATCCGCCATTATGATTATCGCCTTCTATCTTGCCCGGCTGTTCTACACCCGATCCTGGGTTTTAGTCGGAGAATATCATACCCGGGCGAGAAAAAAAGGCTCACCCCTGAACCGTTACTACGGAAGCACAAAAACATTTCTCCTTAAGGATATACTCATCTTCGTAAGAGAACCTATCCAGTGGGTTCAACTTGCAATATTCTTCATACTACTTATTATCTATATATTTTCCTTGCGGAAGACACCAATCTACTTCACGGTTCCTGTATGGAGAACAATCGTCTCATTTGCAAACTTCGCCTACATCTGTTTTATCCTCGCCACCCTGGGAGTAAGGTTCATATTCCCATCAATCAGTCTTGAACGATACGGCGTCTGGCTCATCGGTTCATCACCCATCTCCTTTGGCAGAATCATAAAGATAAAATATCTTTTTAACTTCTTCGTGGCGGTAGTTATTATTGAAGGTCTATTATTCTTTTCGAATTTATTGATAAAGACCGATCCGGGGTTCTATATCATTCTACCGATAATCGGCATATTCGTTGCCGCTTCTCTGGTCTCTATAAATTTAGGTCTGGGTGCACACTTCCCCCAATTCAATGAAGACAACCCGTCAAGAATTGCATCAGGCACCGGTGGAATCATCGCTGCCCTGGCGAGTATCGGGTATGTCGGGATAACCATCGTGATTCTGGCTCTTCCTGCCTACAACTACCTCTCAAATATATATTTTCGAAGACCCCTGAACTATCCACTGATTATTTTGAGTATCACCGGATTTCTGGTCTTCAATATCTTTACAATCTTCGGTCCTCTCTATCTCGGTATCAGGTCTTTTGAAAAACGGGATATTTAATCCGATTATACAGACAATAATTTAAGCCGTTTCACCACTTGATCCACCTGTATCTTCGGTGTTGATGCACCGGCGGTAATACCTACACTCTCGGCATCTTTAAACCACTCCCCTGAAATCTCCTCTGCAGATTCAATATGGTATGAGGGCTTATATCTCTTACAAACCTCATAAAGCCTTGTGGTATTGGCGCTGTTCTTACCACCAACAACAATCATCACATCACATCTGCGGGCAAGTTTCTTCGCCTCTTTTATTCTGAGCACGGTCTCATGGCAGATCGTGTTGTAGATCTTCACCTCTGTCGCATTAGGAAGAATCCTGGAGATAGCATAATTAAAGTGGTCTACATCAAGGGTGGTCTGGGGCACAACCCCGATCCTGCGGTGTCTGATCCTCAGCTGTTCATTAAAGATTACCCCCCTGCCCTGTGCATAACCGAGAAGTCCTTTTATTTCTGGATGGTCCTCCTCTCCGATTATCACCACATAGTAACCCTCATTTATGAGCCTTTCGACAAAACGCTGGGCCCGACGGACCCGGGGACAGGTGGCATCAACAATCTCAAAATCCTTTTTTCTCAATTGTTCAAGGACCTCAGGGTTTATACCATGCGAGCGGATTATCACCCGCTTATTCTTTATTGCCCGGATACTGTTAACCGTAATAATCCCTTTCTTCTTCAGCTCTTCAACTGCAAGACGGTTATGGATTAATGGCCCCAGTGAATAGATTGGCTTAACTTTTCTTACCGCCTCCAGGGCAAGACGGATCGCCCGTTTCACCCCGAAACAGAATCCACCATGCCTTGCCCGATAGACCTTCATATCAGTTCCTCGACCGCGTTTCTGAGCCTTACAGTGAACCGTTCAAAATCCTGCCTGGACTTTTTATAACCATAAGGATAGATCGGCTTCCCAATCTTTACGGTCAGCTTATTGAGTCTGAAGACCAACGAAAATATATTCTTATTCGAATTCTTAATATATACAGGAATCACAGGAACATTGAGATTTATTGCCAGATATCCTACCCCGGACTGGAAGGGCAGGAGCACACCCTTTTTAGAACGGGTCCCTTCAGGAAAAATCACAACCGCCTTACCCTGTTTTATCAATCTAATCGCCCTTCTCAACCCTTCAGTCCCTTCTAAGGACAGGGCATTATAGGTCTTTATCAACCAGGTGAAGAACTTTGAGACCTTAAACAGCCCTGGTTTTGCCAGGAAATAGACCTCCCTGCAGACTACTGTACCAAGCACCGGAGGGTCAAGAAATGATGTATGATTTGAGGCGATTATCAACGGCCCTTTTTTAGGAACCGAACCCGATACCACAACCCCGGTGAGTAATTTCAATAAGGGAAACATCAGAATCCAAGAGAGGAACCATTTAACACCCATAACCGACAATTATACCTCAAATTCAGGCGATTACAAGACAAAAATTTTAGGGACAAATCGCGAATGACAACCCCTTGAATCCTGCCTCAACCTTCGTATGAATATAGATTTCTGTCGACTTTTATAAAAGATATTGACAGGCTAAGTGGTAAAGAACCACGGAGTTGACCCGGTTTATCCCTTTATTCTGAATTTAATCGGCATCTTAATCCAGACCAGAACCCGCCTCCCCCTCTGCATTGCAGGTCGGAATCTGTAGGTCCAGAAGGTCTTTACCGCTGCAGAATCAAGCAGACTATTACCTGAACTTCTCAAAACTTCAACCCTGATAACCCTGCCGGTAGTATCAATAACGCCCTTCAATAAAACAACGCCCTCAATTCCTGCCTTTAATGCAAGGCGAGGATATTTCGGTGCAGTGATATGTAATGGTTCCGGTGGTCTTTCCACCTTAAAATAGGGAACCGGTTCCAACCGATGTACCCGATTTTCCGGAACAAGGTCATTATAGTCGGTCTCACCGATCGTCATAACATTATCATCACTATCTTCAGTTGCTGGTTCAACCACAGGAGGAGGCATACGGTCTTTTTCTTTCGGTTTCTTCTCTTTCTCCTTGTCGGTCCGGAGGAAGCCGTCATCGATGACGATAATGGTATCTTCGGAATTGACCTTTGGACTGAATGGACTCACCTCGAATTCCGGTACAAAACAGAAGGCAAGAATCATTATTATTAATGATGCAACCAGACCGGACCGGATATAGACCCCATATAAAAGCTTATGGTCCTTCATGATTACCTCCTTCTATCTATAATAACAAAAATCCCCTTAAAATATTCCCTGATTCAATCTTGACTCCTCTCCATTCTCTATTTCAATCTCTCAAAAGTCAAATACACATCTTTAATTCCGAGAATGTCATACTAAACCTTGAGTTGAGAAATCTCAGTATTGGTTCTGTTCTCTTGAGACCCTGGAACAGATTCAGGGCGACCCACCAATAATGCCATACTGAACCTGAGGCTGAGGAGGAAGCAAAAGGTTATCGTTCCACTCTGCAGGTCGAGACGACCTGCGGGCTTGTTCTTCAGCCAAGGGGCGTCTCGCCCCGACGTTCAGAATGACATTTTTCTTGTTTCTCTGATTTATCTGGTTTAAATCCGAAATTCGAAATCCGAAATGCTTTCTGGTTTGTCTGGTTTGTCTTGTTTTTCTGGTTTTTCTGGTTGAAAAAAATTGAGATTCTGAAATAAATTCAGAATGACATTCTTTTTCAAATCCGAAATGCTTTCTGGTTTGTCTAGTTTGTCATGCTGAACTCGGTTCAGCATCTCTGATTTTTTGGTTTTTCTCGTTTTTCTTGTTTCTCTTGTTTAAAATATTGAGATTCTGAAACGGTATTGAACTACTTCAGTACAGGGTTCAGAATGACAATGTTATTATCCAGAATCGAGTATCCAGTGTAATGACTCAATGACTATCGATTTTCCGATGACTAAATCTTTTCCAATTCCGAAATTCGAAATGGTGTACTTGTCATTCTGAACTCTGCCCCCTTGACATTTTTCTGATTTTGAATATAATGTCCCCCGAAAAGAGGAGCTATGATTGCTGTCCAAGGTCTAACCAAAGATTTTGGTGCGGTCAAGGCGGTCAAAAACATCTCCTTTCAAATTGACCCTGGGGAGATTGTCGCTTTCTTGGGACCTAACGGTGCGGGAAAGACCACAACTATGCGTATTCTGACCGGATTCATACCCCCCACCTCAGGTCAATGCCGGATCAAAGACATCCCTATCGACCAGGATCCAATCGCAATCAAAAGGATAATCGGCTATCTCCCTGAAGACAATCCGCTCTACTATGATATGAAGGTTTATGAGTACTTAGACTTTATCGGTGAGATAAGAAGAATCAGTAATCCAAAGGCACGTATCCAGGAGGTCATTGGCCAGTGTGGATTAGAATCGGTGATCGGTAAAGAGATCGGCACCCTTTCACGTGGTTATAAACAGCGGGTTGGGGTTGCCCAGGCGATTATTCATAACCCGGATATTCTGATCCTTGATGAACCGACTGAAGGGCTTGACCCGAATCAAGTCGTTGAACTGAGGAAATTGATTCGCGAACTTGGAGAGGAGAAGACCGTTATGCTCTCCACCCATATTCTTTCTGAAGCCGAGGCAACCTGTAAAAGGGTTATAATCATAAATCGAGGTGAGCTTGTCGCTGACGGCGCGATGGATGAGATAAATTATATATCAAAAGGTGGTGAACAGATATCCTTGGAGATTATCGCGGAAAAATCACCTGAACCGGTCTTCGAAAAAATCAAGGAGATAAAACACCTCGAATTGACCACCCATACCGGTTCGAGATATTTCTACAATATCACCGCTGATAAGGATATCAGGGAACTTCTCTTTAAGACCGCGGTCAAGCAGAAATGGACTATCCTTGATATGCACCGGCGCACCGCCTCGTTGGAGGATGTCTTCCGTGAATTGACAAAGGAGTGAAATGATTGGTGCGATCCTTAAAAAAGAATTGAAAAGCTATTTCAACTCACCAGTGGCATATATCATCCTGGTTGTATTCCTTGGCCTTGGTGGATGGTTCTTCGCCCAGAATCTGTTCATAGTGGGCCAGGCAAATATCAGTGGCTTCATCCATATTGTCCCGGTCCTCTTTCTTCTTCTCATCCCGGGACTGTGTATGCGGCTCGTCGCTGAAGAGAGGGCACGGGGCACAATTGAGGTCTTATCAACCCTTCCCCTGAAAGATTATGAAATTGTAGTAGGTAAATGGCTGGCGGCGTTTGTTCTGCTTCTTCTGGGACTCTGTGCAACCCTTATCTATCCGGCAACAATAACAATTCTGGGAAAACCCGATTTCGGAGTGGTTTTTTGTAGCTATCTTGGCATCACCCTCCTCGCCCTTCTCTATACCTCTATCGGAATCTTCGCCTCTTCAATCACCTCATCCCAGATCGTCGCATTCGTTATCGGAATCTTTATCTGTTTCCTCTTCTTCATCATCGGCAAGGTACTCACGGTCCTGCCTATCCCCCTGGTTTCAGTCTTCAATTATTTGAGTGTGGATCACCATCTCAATAGTATCATCCGAGGGGTAATCGATTCCCGCGATCTGATTTTCTTCTTTTCATTAACATTCCTCTTTGTTTTCGGTGCAATCTATTTTGTCGGAAGGCTGAAGGAGAAGGTAATCAATGCGGTCTACACAATCTTAACAATCATCATAATTATTTTGATTAACATTATCGGCTCAATGGCATTCACCCGTATCGACCTCACCTATGGACATATCTACTCCCTCACACCTGCCACCAAAAAATTCATCTGCAACCTTGAAGACAATGTAGTAATCAGGGCATATATTACAGATAAATTACCATTTCCATATAATAATCGAGCCAAGTATGTTACAGACCTGCTCTATGAATACCGACAGCAGTCAAGGGGAAAAATTCGGCTGGAAAGGATATCCCCCAAATCCCGAGAAGAGGTTATGCAGGCACAGCGGAGCGGTATTTATCCATTGCGGTTTACCGAGGTCCGCCAGGGTGAATTCGGAGTAAAACAGGGGTTTATGGGTCTTGTATTCCTCTTCGGTGACAAGAAAGAGAGGATTCCGGTCATCGAAGACCTCGCAAATTTAGAGTATGATATCACATCAAGAATAAAAAAGCTCATTCAACCCGGTCAAAAAACTATCGGCTTCACAACCGGGCATAAGGAAGTAGAATTATCCGATGAAGTGAAGCACGAGATAAATAAACGCTATCTAATCAATGAAATAAACCTTAAGGATACACTTCCCATATCCTGTAATGCCTTGGTAATACTCGGTCCGAAAAATGACTTTGATACCACCGAGACGAAAAAACTCAAAGAATATATTGAAAATA
>MUKB01000132.1 GCA_002049785.1 Caldifarciminota bacterium 4484_100 | reverse complement strand
ATATCATCGAAAGAGAGAATGTTCTGTTGCTGTTTTTCTTTCTGGAAGAATTGATGCAATTCACCGATGGGTCTGAGATAGATCAGAAGGTAGTAATCAGAAAGGGCACGAAGATATTCTCTGACCTTATCCTCCAGGCTTTCCAGCAGGTTAATAAACTCGTTTTCTCGTGCACCAAGATTTTTAATGAACTGCTGGATATAACTTTTTTCGATAAGTTCAAATTCCAGAAGTGGAGATTTCAGCCTCAGAATTTCTCTGTCCACCTTAAAGTTTTCGAGCCGGGTCAGAAAACCTGCGAAATGTCTATTGAACTGTCCTTTCTTTGTGTAAGCACAGGGTTCATTTTTGCGAACAAATTCTATAAATTGGTCGATTGCATTAATGAACTCTTTCTCGCTGTTTTCCAGCCTTGTTTTAACTACATCTTCTTCCTTCAAAAGTTCATCCAGAAAGTTGAGCCAGGCTCTAAGAGATTTATAGGCTTTCTGAACATTGAGCCTGATTCCAGCCTCTGATTCTCCAGTAACCTTTTCGATAAATGTGAGCACACCTTTATTTTCTAATGCAACATCAAAAAATTTATCGAAGACATCCTCAAACAGCAGCGCCTCCTGCACCTCGTCGATGATTTTAAAGCCGGGCAGGATTCCGGCAGCGAATGGAATACCAGAGAGGAATGAGGTAAACAGACTGTGAAAGGTGCTGATATGGAGTTCCGAGATGTTGTTGAAGAGCTGTCTCTTTTTTCTCAACGCCCGCTCCCTGATGTCGCCGAACAGTTCTTTAAAGAAATCGATAATCTCTTCCTCATCCGGCTTCAGGTCAGCGGGTCGGTCTATCAGGAGGTTGAGATAGCGTATAATCCTCTCTTTCATCTCATAGGCAGCCTCATTGGTGAAGGTAATTCCATAGAGCGACTCCAATGGATAATCTGCAGGGTCGAGAAGGAGCTGAAGAAATCTTCTGGTCAGAGCACGGGTCTTTCCTGCCCCGGCTGATGAGATCAAGGCGATATTCTTAATCCCGTCCACGTTCGACTCCACAGATATATTTATATATACAATATGAGCAATGCTCCGGGTCGACCGACTGATAAAATTCTTTATTCGGATCGAGTATTTCTTTGATCACTGGAAGAAGAACCTTTTCTTTAAAATCATTCAGGTATGTAATAATCTCGTCCTCCCGAACGATCTCGACCACCTTTACTATTTTTGATAACGAATAATATGCCATACCACAGACCATATCTGTTTGTCCCTGTGTGACCATTATTGCATAGAGCGGAAGTTGAAATTCTTTGAACCCCTCACCGATTTTGTAATCTGCAGCTCTCGGCACCGTCTTCTTATATATCTGTAGAACCTACTCAAGGCAATATGATAAGCACGCCCCCACTCCAACGGACCTGGCTCCTCAACAATCTGCTTCGGTTCATCTATTTTGAGAAGATACTTGAGATAGAATCGGTAAGGACATTCCCGGTAGCACTGAAGTCCACTCGGTGATAATCCGCGCCGGGTCAGCAAACCCTTCAATCTTCTTATAACCCCCTGCTCCTTCTTTACCGCCCTCTTAATTAAGTTGATATTTATATCCTTAAGTTCTACACCGGAATTATGAATTACCTTCCCTTCATCAACAAGAAAATTTATAAAACGGGAAGGGATATCCTTTTTCTTCTCCTCAGTATAAATGATAAAGACCTCATTTTTACCGGAAATGATTTCCTTGAAGTAGTAGTAATATAAGTTCTCCCTTTCCTTATCATAGGGCAGACCAAGTTCCTCCCTCACCCGCTGGTTGACAAATAGGTCCTTTTCACTCCGGGTTGGAAATATGCCTTCATTCATTGAAGGAAGAATGACACAGTCGAAGTCGAGGTTTCTCGCCTCTAAAAGTCCGATGATTTGAATACCCTTCATCGGTTCACCACTGATGTGATACCTTTCGTCTTTGATTACGCGTAGTATGAAATTTAGCGTCTCAATCCCTGGTTCAACAGAACCTTCTGGTATCCTCAACTTGCTCAATGAATTTAACCGTTCAAAAAACTCCTTTATGCCTGTTCCAGCCGATTCAATAAATTCCTTATTATCCGCAAGTATCCGGCTGAGAAGTTCAATGATTCTGTTAATATATTCTTGAAAATCGACCTTCATAGAAACCGTATCAATGCATTCTCTGACAAAATCGAGCAGGGGTTCAAAATCGGCATTGGAATACCTTTCTCGAGTAAAATAGTTCGTCTTATCATCAACCATCTTTCTTATAAATCGATATACCAATGGCCGCAGTCCTGTTCCATCTCTAACCGCATTCTTCACCAGAGGGTGTTTGAGAAATGCAAAGAATTCCCGGTAATGAAGACTATTGTTTATTGCTGAAATCAGTTGCTCAAGAAATGAAAAGAGGAGTGTTTGATTCAGTCCGTATGATATGAATAACCGGCTCAGCCATTTGAGCTGAAACATCCAGCTGAAGCTCCTCACAATTTTCTATATCCAACCTCTTCAACAGTTTCTGGTGCTGATAAAAGGGGTTTGCAGGATGAAATTCACCCTTTAATCCCAGGGTATCTGAATGGATTACCAATTCGCTATTCTCTTTCCTGAGAATCTCCTTGAGTAACCTATTCTCTAAAGTAGTCGTTGCGACCAGACCCGCAATGCAGATATATCTATATTTATCGAGCAGAGCTCCAGAGAATTTCTCAAAGATAAGATTACAGCGATCAATTTCATCCTGGAACCCCTGGTCTGCGATATTCCGTCGGTATGCATCAAATATCGACCTGATGATAGGTAGTTCATTCTTGGTATACTGTTCAGGGTAATGGCCCATAAGGATCAGCTCCTCGATCTGTTTGAGGCTGACCCTTTCCCGGGCGAGTTCATCAAAGAAGCTGAGAAGTCGATCACCGATGGATATGAATCTCAGAAATGGCAGTTCCTCCCAGTACTTTACTTTGAGTTTATCGATAGTATATTTTAGAATAAAATTTCTTTCGAGTTTGTTCAAAAGCAAACCCTTCTTACCATCAAGATACTCGTAGCAGTCATTGATAAACTGCTATTATTAGACAATGCTGACCCGAGAGATTACCCTGGCATTCGCTATTGTTAATGGTCTACTCTGTATTGGTCAATTATACCTATACCTTAGAAATCGTAAGTCCCAAGAGTTTCTCTACGCCGGCCTTTTTTTTCTTTCAACAACCACAACAATCTTCGCCCAGTTTCACATCGAATTGAAACCGGATATGATGTGGGTGATATTCTGGAACAAGATTGAACACATCGGTATATTCTCCCTCGTGTATACTGCACCTATCTTGGCAACCAGTATCACCAAAAAACAGCTCCCGATTAATTTCCGCTGGACATTGAAAATCCTGACACTCATAATCTTTGCCCTAATCGGTTTGACCAACCTGATTGTAACCAACGAACCAAGAATGAGTTTGGGCCTGGTGCGTGCTGGTGCAGGACTTTTATATTACCCATTGATCGGTCTTTTGATTATCGTTTCCATATTTTTCTATATCTATATGATTGTAATGGCAAAAAGGGATGAAGAGGCAGAGGTAAATTATCTTCCTTTCCTTGTAGGTGTGGGTATGTGTATCTTCGGGGGAATAATTGATGCATACAATATCATAACCAATAAAATACTGATTCCTGGATTTCCTGAACCGTTTATCTTTGGTATGTTCATTCTTGCCATCGGTTTTGCCTGGACATTCCTGTCCCGCTATGCCTGGGTCGTGGGCGCCCTCACTGAATCCCGTGCCGAGATCGAAAAACTCATTAAAAAATCGAATAAGAGCTTTGTTGAATTCGTCCATCTCATTGCCAAGACCCTTGATGCCAAGGACCACTATACTGCGGGCCACGCCTTAAGGGTGATGGCATATGCGGTCAAGATTGCCAACACCCTGGGCTTACCCCAGAACCAGATCGAATTACTGAAGCAGGCAGCCCTGCTCCATGATATCGGTAAGATAGCCATCCCGGATGGAATCCTGAACAAAACATCCCCCCTCTCTCCTGAGGAGAAAGAATACATATATCAACATCCGGTTGTTGCCCGTCAGATATTAAGTTCAGTGAGCGACTTTCGGGATATCCTCGATATTATCTATCATCACCACGAACGGGTGGACGGCAAGGGCTATCCCAATGGAAGAAAGCGAGAAGATATACCACTACTCGCACGAATCCTGGCGGTCGCCGATGCCTATGATGCCATGCGCTCAGAAAGGCCGTATCGTCGCGCCAAGACCAAGGCTGAGGCGATTGAAGAGTTGAATCGGGTAAAGGGAAGCCAGCTTGATGAAAAGATAGTTGATAAATTTATTGAGGTTATCAAAACTTAAATTGAGCTTAAATCTCCATAATCTACATTGTTCAACCCTCTGTAAAAAAATTTTATAATTATAGAGATTTGCAATAAGGACGGATTATCGAAAGACGCTCTTCTCCTTGGCTTCCTCTTCTTTTTTCTTCTCTTCCAGGCGCTTTCTTATAATCTCTTCCCTTCTTGCCTTATCCGCCCGCTGGATAAAGATTGAAATAAGCCAGATTATAATCACCACACCTAAGGCAATCAAGAAAAAGGTCACAATAAACCTCCTTTCAACAGGCAATTATATATATAACAGCGGTTCTGTCAAGAACAGGATGGACCGAATCCTCTCACTTTTAACTTTTAACTTTTATCTTTTAACTTAATTTTGAGACCCTGAAACAATACTGAGATTCCTCAGCACAGGGTTCAGGGTGACATTCTTTTTTAATTCCGAAATCCGCAATCCGAAATCCCAAATGGTTTTATCCTGCCATGCTGAATTTATTTCAGCATCTCTGGTTTTTCTTGTTTTTCTCGTTTCTCTGGTTTTTCTGGTTTATCTAGTCGAAAAACCTTAAGTCATTACGTCATTATGTCATTAAGTCATTGCAGACCGGGACGGTCTGCGGGCTGAATTTTTTTCTTCCAGCCAAGGGGCGTCTCGCCCCGTAGTACCGAATGACATTCTTTTCCAATTCCGAAATCCGAATTGCGAAATCCGAAATGCTGTTTTTCTGGTTTATCTGGTTTTCCAATGATTTTTTCCTTTTACCTTTTTACTTACTCTAAGGAAATGACTAACGGTCTTTCCAGTATCAAGTATCGATGAATATTTCAGATTAACTTATCTTTTAAACAACCGTAACTCTACCAATCGCTCGTATATCGGACCTTCA
>MUKB01000050.1 GCA_002049785.1 Caldifarciminota bacterium 4484_100 | reverse complement strand
TCCAGGCAATATTTCATAAAGGCATTGGATAGCAAATATCCCCGAGTCGTGCTTGAGGCAATGCGCCATCTGGAAAAAGAAGATGTCCAGCAGAAACTTCCTGAGGTAATAGGATGGCTAAAAAAGCGCAAGAGTATCCCCAATGAAAATGAAGAAAAATTCCGTCGGGAGATCATCAATGTCTTAGGTAAGCTGGGAGACAACTCAGCAGTAATACCACTTTCAGAAATTCTCAACGAAGGCGCACTGTTCAAGGCCAACCTCCTTATTCGTACCAAAGAAGCGGCGCTCAATGCCCTTGCTGAAATTGGCACTCCAGAAGCGATTGAGGCCCTTAATCAGGCAACCCAGCATAAAGACCAGTTTGTCGCCTCCACTGCCCAGAAGGTTTTGAAAAAGTTCGAAAAAGAAACTGCTGAATCCCCATAGCGTAAAGTTTTTCATACTGCGCAGAATGAACCAGGTTATTCAGAAAGAAGTCATAAAGTATTAAATCGCTTGACTTTAGAAGTGTTTGATATAAAATAGAAGCATATGAAAATGAGAAAAGGTCTGTTTCTCTTATTCTTCATTCTTTTAGCGCTTAACTTCACCTCGGTTATCACCCCACCCAGGGCCCTGAAAATTCCCAGGGTTGATACCCTATTCAATGAAATAAAAGTTGATGACTACTACTGGCTACGTAATCGGAATGACCCGCGTGTGGTTAAATACCTTGAGGCTGAAAACGACTATACCCAAAAGGTTATGGCACACACCATCTCTCTGCAGAAGATATTATATAAGGAAATGCTTGCACGCATAGAAGAAACCGATACTACTGTTCCCGTGAAGAAGAAAGACTACTATTACTACACACGCACAGAAAAAGGGAAGGAGTATCCGATATACTGTAGAAAATATAAGACCCTCAATAATATAGAAGAGGTCATACTGGATCAGAATAGACTTGGGGCTGAAAAAAATTACTGCGACATCGGTGCTATTCAGGTCAGTCCTAACAATCGCTACCTTGCCTATACAGTTGACTCATCTGGGCAAATGACAACAAAACAATATTTTATACTACACTCGACAGCACACAGCGACCGAACAGAGTATTCCGACACAGCCTCTTCAATCCACCAAAGACTGACCAGCTCGTCTATTCTGAACTCGATCCAGCATTCTATCTCGACCTATCCAAGACCAAGGATGAGCAATATATATTGTTGGAATCGAGCACCCATACCACAACCGAAATCGCTTTTTTGGCCGCAGACCATCCCTTCGGCAGATTCAAAATAATCAAGCCGCGCCGTCCAGAGGTCGAGTATTATGTTGCCCACCACCAGAACCATTTCTTCATCCTGACCAATGAAGACGCAAAGAATTTCAAACTTCTACAGGTTCCAGTATCGAAAATCTCAGAGGAAAACTTCTCATTAATTATCCCGGAAAATGATTCAACGATCCTTGAAGGAATCGAAACCTTCAAAAACTATCTTGTCGTCTACGAAAGGATAAAGGGGTTAAAAAAGATTCTCATCATCAACCTAAAGGACCGAAACTCCTATCTTGTAAATTTCCCTGAAGAGGTGTATACCCTCTGGCCCGGTCAGAACCCTGAATTTAATACCGATACATTGCGTTTCAATTACAGCTCACTAACCACTCCACATTCAGTTTTCGACTATAATATGAAAATCCGTAAGAGAGTATTGAAGAAAGAGTATGTGGTGCATGGCTATGACCGCAATAACTACCAGTCGGTTCGGTTATTTGCCCGGGCCCTTGATGGAACCGCAATTCCGATATCGCTCGTCTATAAAAAGGGGATTAAAAAGAACGGCAAGAATCCTCTCCTGTTGACCGGTTATGGTGCGTATGGAGCAAGTTTCGAACCGTACTTCTCATCCCGACGCCTGAGCCTTCTGGACCGTGGTTTCATCTATGCAATCGCCCATATCCGTGGCGGTGGTGAGATGGGCCGTTTCTGGTATGACCAGGGAAGGTTGTTGAACAAAACCAACACCTTCACCGACTTCATCTGCTGTGCAGAATATCTGATCGACAATGGATACACCGATCCCCAGCACCTTATAATTTCAGGTGGAAGTGCGGGTGGAATGCTCATCGGAGCGGTGCTCAATATGCGACCAGAGCTATTTTTCGGAGCGGTATTGAATGTTCCGTTTGTTGATGTCCTCAATACGATGCTCGATCCATCATTACCCCTAACAGTGCTTGAATATAATGAATGGGGAAACCCGAATAATAAGCGATACTATGATCTGATAAGGGCGTATTCACCCTATGATAATATAAAAGCCCAGGCCTACCCCAATATCTTAGTCCAGGCGGATTGGAATGATACAAGGGTCGGTTACTGGGAGGCCGCAAAGTGGACCGCAAGATTGCGGTCATTAAAGACCGACAATAATATTCTGCTCCTCAAAACCGAGATGGGGGCAGGACACAGCGGGCCTTCAGGTAGATACGAATATCTCAAGGATATCGCATTCGAATATGCCTTTATCCTGGACCTATTTGGTATAAAAAGATAAGGAGGTAATATGAAATATGGCTATAAACTTTTCTTCGTCATAATGACATTACTTCTGGTCCTGGGTTGTGAACAGCGTGGAGGAACCAACCCCGGGATACAGACAAAGGGGGTGCGTGATCTCTCAAAACCCAGTTCGAGACTGGTCGGGCACTGGCGCAATGATGCAGGAGACAATCTTTATTATGATATGGTCAATCCTGAAACACAGGTCGGCTCTTTTTATATCGTAAGACCGGACAGCAGTGTGGCAAAGCATCGCTACAAAATACTGAGTGAGATCCCTAAGGGTGAGAGGATAATCGTCCTCATTCTATTTAATGACGGAACCCGGAGAAAAGAGATATACTACATCAACAGAGACGGCCTTTCGATGAAGACAGAAACACGGATTTCCGACATCTTCATTTCCGGAGAGTGTAAATATATTGATAATAAAACTGCGCCCGAAAAGATGTAAGGACTACAAACTTTTCAATCGTGCCCTGACAATCTTCTCAACAAGGTTAATCTCCTGTTCAATCGTAAGGTTTGTAGTATCGATGATAACCGCATCCCGGGCAACACGGAGCGGAGAGTGTTCACGGGTTGAATCATACTGATCCCGAAATTTCAGGTTTTCCATTACCTCAGCAAGGTCAACATCGATATCCTTTTCCAGTAACTCCTTCTTCCTGCGCCGGGCGCGCACCTCAATATCTGCCTTCATAAAAATTTTTACCTGGGCATCAGGGAATACCACGGTTCCGATGTCCCGGCCCTCACATACCACATTTTTATCCTTAGCAATACGACGCTGTTGATGCACCATCCACTCCCTCACCTCAGGGATTGCCGATACCTGAGAGACAAATCGGTTGACCTCGGGTTCCCTGATCTTGAGACTCACATCCTCGCCATCAAGATAGGTATGATATTCATCACCCTCTTTTTCAAGCCTGATTCTGGTCTCTTGAAGCAGCCGTTTGATCACCGGTTCACCGATTCCAACACTTTTTTCCTGAAGATATTTCAAGGTAAATGCCCGATACATTGCCCCGGTATCAAGATAGAAAAAATTCAGACGTCTGGCAACACCCTTAGCGGTGGTACTCTTGCCTGAACCCGCAGCGCCGTCTATTGCGACAATGAAACCCGCCATCGAAAATATTTTCTTATCAACCCCTCATACTCCGGGTCCATCTCAAGTCCCCGGCGTGCCATCACAACTCTTGCAGTCTCAATCGCCTTTTCCAGTTCATAGGTCTCAACCTGCATTTGATTGGCCCATTTAAAACAGGAAAGATATCCCGGCATCATCCCACCACCGAAATAATTAACAAAACTTCCAATCACCGCACCGGTTGGAATAAGGGTGCCGATTCCAAGTTTGGTATGGTCACCGATAAAACAGCCGAGCTTGAGCATACCGGTATTGAATTTCTTTCCCCCGACCAAAACCCTCACCTCTCTATAATTATTTTTCAGATCCGAATTTGTTGTCAGGGCGCCAAGGTTCACCCACTGACCGATATATGAATGGCCGATAAATCCCTGATGATACTTATTGCTAAAACCCTGGAATATACAGGAATCGATCTCACCCCCAATTCGGCACACCGGTCCGAAAGTGGAGGCGACGATCCGCGCCCTCTCAATCATACTTCCCTTTCCAATATAGCACGGTCCATAGATCGCAGTAAATGGTCCGATCCTTACATCCTCGTCGATATAGATTGGACCCTGGGTGAGGTCAAAGGTGGTAAAGGGATGAACCTCAGCACTCGGTGCAACATAAAGGTCTTTTATATCACCGACAATCTCTGCCCTGGGCTGGGTCTCTGTCTTCTTATTCATCCTCTGCAGATGGAGAAGTAGCATCGAACCGTTATGTCTTATAAAATCCCAGGGATGCTCCAGTATAAGACCTTCAACCTCAATCTCATCATCAATACTCCCGGCCTCCTCAGAAATCTGCTTCAGGGTTTCAGGAAAAGGTGGGCGATATTTTACAAATCCTATTGCCCGGCCTCCAATCATCAATCTGCATTCATTCTCTGGCGGTTTAAACTCTTTTGTGAGAACAGATTTTGAAGAGAGATAGAGCGTGGGTGTTTCAGGAATCGGCTTCTGGATGAAAAAATCCCTCTCGCACAGGCAATCAACTGTAGTACCTGTAAGAAACTGTTGATTGTTTTCGATTATCGTCTTAGCCCCTAAGTAAAGGTGTGGCTGGGGTATAAGGTTGGCAAGGGGATAGAAGTTGTACCAGTCCTCTTCGTAGATAATAACCTTCATAAGGAGAGAAAGATCGTAGCAAGGATTGCAAAGATAATCCCCATCACCCGGGTCACGGTAACCGCCTCCTTCAGAACAATGAATCCAAAAAGCACCGGCAGGACAACATACATATTTGTGAATGGTATTACGACACTGGACGGACCAAGTTTCAGCGCCTGATAAAAGGCGAGGATTGCAATCAACGAGATGAAACCCACCGGTAATGCAAACAGGGCATATCGATCAACCATAAGCCCCTTGCGATACGCTATAAATGAAAGGAGAAAGACCAGGGACCAGAGCGAGATCCAGAAGCTGGTGCTTACCGTATTGAAGTGTCGGGTCAATAATTTACTTCCGATCGCCCAGAAACCCCATCCGAGCAAGGCAATGATTGCATACTTTATGTATCCCATAGCCCATTATATTAAATTAGATTATAAAGTCAAGGCAGAATTGTTCCAAAATTTCCAGAAGAGTGAAACTTAAAGACCATTTTTGCCTTTCAATTTCTATTGACAAATTGAAAAATTAATCTATAATTGTGCGTATGATTAGGGTCAAATTGGGTGCCAAGGAGTTGAAGGTCAAAAAGGGAACCAACCTCAGTGCATTGTTTGAGAACCGCAATATCTTTGCTGCACTGGTAGATGGCGAACTGGTTGACCTCTCGGCGAAACTGGAGAAGAGTTGTGAGGTGATGCCGGTAGATTTCTCTTCTGAGCTGGGCAAGAAGATTTACTGGCACTCAACCGCCCATATTATGGCGATGGCGGTTAAATCGCTCTTCCCGGAGGCGAAACTGGCAATCGGTCCGGCAATCGACCAGGGTTTCTATTATGATTTTGACTGGAAATTCTCAACCGAGGACCTTCCCAGAATCGAGGCACGGATGAAGGAAATCATCAAAAAGGACATCCCTTTTGAACGTTTAATTATGAAAAAAGAGGCGGTAAGCGAATTCTTCAATCGCTTGAATGAAATCTACAAAGTGGAGTTGACCCGGGATATTGAAGATGATGAGGTAAGCCTCTATAAAAATGGGGAATTTGTCGACCTCTGTCGTGGACCCCATGTTCCCAGCACCGGGGTCATAAAGGCCTTCAAATTATTGAGCATCGCGGGCGCATACTGGCGTGGTGATGTCAACAAACCTATGCTCGCCCGAATCTATGGAATCTCCTTCCCCACGAAAAAGGAACTCGATGTCTATCTCAAGCGGCTGGAACAGGCAAAAATGCGTGACCACAGGAAACTGGGTCAGGATTTGGAACTATTTTCAATATTTGAACCGGCTGGACCCGGTCTTATCTACTGGCAACCCAAGGGAAGTATCATTAAACGGCTCATTGAGGAATACTGGATCAAGGAACATATCAATGCGGGTTATCAGGTGGTCTCGACACCCCATATCGCCCGCAAAGAGCTCTGGCAGATATCAGGCCATTATGACTACTATAAAGAGAATATGTTTACCCTCAATGTCGAAAAAGAAGAATATATCCTCAAACCGATGAACTGCCCGGGCCATATCCTGCTCTATAAATCGAGGTTGAGGAGCTATAAAGAACTTCCCCTGCGTTATGCAGAACTGGGCACGGTCTATCGAAATGAACTCTCAGGCACCCTGCACGGCCTTTTAAGGGTGCGGGGTATCACCATCGATGATGCCCATATCTTCTGCCGTCCCGACCAGATTGAGGACGAATTGTGTAATGTCCTTGACCTCGCCCAAAAGATCCTTGGCCGTTATGGTTTTGAAAAATTTCAGGTGGACCTTTCAGTCCGCGACCCCAAAAACAGAGAAAAATATTTGGGCAGTGATGAAGACTGGCAGAGGGCTGAACAGGGACTAATTTCTGCCCTGAAGAGGGTGGGTTTGAATTATCAGAGAAAAGAAGGGGAAGCGGTCTTTTATGGACCCAAGATCGATATTAAACTCCTCGATGCCATAGGTCGTGAATGGCAGACCACCACGATTCAATTCGATTTCAACCTGCCTGCACGATTCCAGATTGAATATGTGGACAAGGATGGAAAGAGTAAGCTGGTAACGGTCATCCATCGTGCTATATACGGCTCAATTGAAAGATTTATGGGCTGCCTCATTGAACACTATGCAGGCGCATTTCCGCTATGGCTTGCCCCGATCCAGATTGAGGTGATGCCGATAACCAGCAAACAGAACCGCTATGCTGAGCAGGTGTATAAACGGTGTAAAAGGCACCGACTCCGGGTTAAACTGAATGATCGCTCAGACAAAATAAACTATCGTATTCGTGAAGCGGAGGTGAATAAGGTTCCATATATCCTGGTTGTTGGGGCACGCGAAGTGCAGAGGAAGACGGTCTCAGTGCGTAAGCGGGGTCGTGGTGATATGGGTGAGATGAAATTAAAGGAATTTTTCAGTTTAATTGATGCTGAGAAAGGGGGTGAAGATTAAACAGTTACCAAAGGTTAATAGGGATATAAGGTCTCAGCATGTGAAACTGGTGGATGAAAAGGGGGTGGTTTTGGGTGAATTCAATATCAGACAGGCGATGGCCATAGCCCGACAAAAAGGCCTGGATCTGGTCGAGGTTGCACCCAAGGCCCGGCCTCCAGTGTGCAAATTGATGGATTTTGGACGTTACCTCTATGAAAAGAAGCGGCAGGAAAGGCAATCAAGGAGACATCAGCACCGAACCTCGGCGCGTGGGATGCGGTTATCTCTTAAGATAAGTGAACACGATTATCAGGTAAAGCTCAACAAGATTAAAGAATTTCTGATGGATGGAGATCGAGTAAAGGTTACATTGAGGTTAAGGGGAAGGGAGGTGTTGCACTCCCATTTAGGGCTCAAACTGATTGAACGGATCGCCTCAGACCTCGAAGGTCTGGGGAAACAGGAGTCAGAACCCAAACAGGAGAACAACCTGATCAATGCAACCTTCCTTCCAGTAAAGAAAAAGTGAGGTTCAGATGGCAAAACAGAAGTCAAAACGGGGACTTTTAAAGAGAATCAAAAAGAGAAAGAGTGGATCGATCGCCCGACACCGGGCCGGTAAGAGCCATCTCTTGACCGGGAAGAAGCGCAAACGGAAGCGGAGATTGAGACAGGCTGCCAGTTTCTCCCGTGCTGACGAGAAGAGAATTAAGAAGTTAATATAATTTATTGACATATCAGCCAAATCTGGTTATAATTAAATTGAGAAAGGAGTTTTTATTATGCCCAGAACCAAAAATGTGCCTTATACCCGTAAGCGAAGAAAAAAATGGCTGAAGGCGGCAAAAGGCTATTGGGGAGCAAAACACCGGCTCTATAAGACCGCACGGATTGCGGTGATGAAGGCCCTGACCTCAGCCTATCGTGAAAGGAAGCGGAAGAAAAGGGTATTCAGGACTCTATGGATAACAAGAATCAATGCTGCATTAAGGGCGCAGGGCCTGAAATATTCTGATTTTATGGCGACATTGCGAAAGAACAATATCGGGTTGAATCGAAAATCGCTTGCCTATCTTGCTTATGAACACCCTGAGGCCTTCAATTCTCTGATTCAACTCTATAAAAAGGAGAAGGGTTTAGATGCAAAGGCAGATTGAGCAACTGAAACAGGAATTTGAGCAGGTTCTGACAAGGATCAAGGACCCTGATACCTTAGAACAGATGAGAATCAAATATCTGGGCCGCAAGGGTGAGATAAATCGGTTGTTCAAGGAACTGGCCAAACTGAGTATTGAGGAAAAACGGATATT
>MUKB01000049.1 GCA_002049785.1 Caldifarciminota bacterium 4484_100 | reverse complement strand
AAACTTACGGTTCCAGAAAATTCTGCAGTTCTGGAGGTGCTTTCCGCAATTCTCAGGGCAACACCACCGCCGTGGAATGTTCTTAATGTAAGTTGAGTTCCTGGTTCGCCGATTGATTGGGCTGCAATTATACCTACAGCTTCACCAATCTCAACCATCCTGCCAGTAGCCAGATTTCGACCATAACATTTTGCACAGAGTCCAACCGGTGCCTCACAGGTGAGGATTGAGCGGACCTTTACCTTTTCAAGGCCGCTCTTTTCAATCTTTATCGCAGCTTCATTCGAAATCTCTTCGCCGCCCTTCACCAAAACTTCGTTTGAAACCGGATCGATAATGTCAACCAGGGCAACCCTACCTGCAATTCTTTCACTCAATGGTTCGACAATCTTCTCACCCTCTTTCAGGGCGCCGATCTCCTGGCCCATTATCGTGCCACAGTCTGCCATTGTGATTGTTACATTCTGAGCGACATCCACGAGTCTTCGGGTGAGATAACCGGCATCTGCGGTCTTCAATGCAGTATCAGCAAGGCCTTTTCTGGCACCGTGGGTGGAGATGAAGTATTCGAGGACTGAAAGACCTTCCTTACAGGAACTTTTGATCGGTGTCTCAATAATCTGAACTGCGGTAACCTTGCGCTGGGGTTTTGACATAAGACCCCTCAGACCGCATATCTGACAGGCCTGGTTTCTTGAACCTCGGGCTCCGGAATCGACCATCATATATAATGGGTTGAATCCGTGTCGGTCTTTCTTTAACTCTTTTATCAAATCTTCTTCAATCTGCATTGCAGCACGGGTCCAGGTGTCGATCACTTTATTATAGCGTTCAGTCTCAGATATCAATCCGCTCTGGTGTGCCTTGTTTATTTCCAGAACTTCCTTGGTGCTTCTGTTCCAGATGTTCTCTTTTGTCTTGAGGGTTATCATATCATCGATTCCGATTGTCAGACCTGAGGTAGTAGCAATTTCAAAGCCTACCTGTTTGAAGTTATCGAGCAGTTCTATGGTTTTTTCAGTCCCCAGTTTGTTGAGACATTCGTCGACGATCTCGGCAAGCCGTTTCTTATTTGCCTCGATGTTTTTGAATCTCAGTTCAGGTGGTAGCAGTTCATTGAAGAGCACACGGCCCGGGGTTGTTTCGAGTATTTTATCATTGAATTTGTATCTGATCGGTTCATGGAAGGTGAGCGTTTTTTCCAGCAGGGCCATATTAATTTCATCGACCGAGCACATTAATCGCGGTTTTTTATTTGGAACCGGCCTTACCTTTGTAAGATAGTGGAGTCCAATCACAATATCCTGGGTTGGTGAGACCAGGGCACGGCCATTCGCAGGTGAACGGATATTATGGATTGAGAGCATCAACAGGAATGATTCCATAAGGGCTTCTGGTGAAAGGGGAACATGGACACTCATAGTATCTCCATCAAAATCCGCATTGTATGGAACACAGACACTGGGATGAATCGTGATTGCCCTTCCTTCTCTTAAGACCGGCAGGAATGCCTGAATCGATACCCTATGCAGGGTTGGGGCACGGTTCAGTAGTACTGGATGATCCCGGATGATTTCATCAAGAATTTCATAGACTTCAGTGGAACGGGCACGGACCAGACGTCGGGCGCTCCGTTCAGAATCGACAATACCCCTCTCTTCGAGTTTACGAACAATCATCGGTTTGAAGAGTTCTAATGCCATCTCCTTTGGTATACCACACTGATATAATTTTAAGGTTGGATCAACGACGATGACAGAACGGCCTGAATAATCGACCCGCTTACCCAGTAGGTTTCTTCGGAAGCGTCCCTGTTTTCCCTTTAAGGCATCCGCCAAGGATTTCAGGGGGCGATTGCCCCGTCCCTTGATCGGCCTGGTGCGCCTTGAATTATCGAGCAGGGCATCCACTGAGTCCTGGAGCATCCGCTTTTCATTACGGATGATTACCTCCGGGGTTTTTATCCCTGAGGTGATCGATTTCACCCGATTATTTCTTGTGATCACCCTTTTATAGAGGTCATTCAAGTCGGATGTGGCATACCTGCCTCCTTCAAGTGCGACCAAGGGTCTTAGGTCCGGAGGAATTACAGGAATGCGGGTGAGGATCATCCATTCCGGTCTATTACCAGAAAGTCTGAAGGCCTCAACCAGTTTCAACTTTTTGAGCAGTTGAACCTGCCGTGACTGGAGGGTTTCTTTTTCCAACCGGATTCTCAGGTCTGAAGAGAGGTTTTCCAGATCAATCTCTTTTAAGAGGTCGTAAATCGGCTGACCACCCATTTCCGCATGGAAACCTTCGTATTTCTGTTTTGCTTCCTGGTATTCTTCCTCAAGCAGAACTTCACCTTTACGATAAGGTGAATCTGCAGATTCGAGAACTATGTAGGCCTCATAATTGAGCACCGCCTCGAGCTGATTGATGGAAAGGTCAAGAAGCAGACCGATCTTACTGGGCGGTATTTTGTAGTAGAAGACATGGGCAACTGGAACTGCAAGGTCGATATGGCCCATCCTTTCCCGACGCACTGAGGCGGGGGCGACTTCAACACCACACCTTTCACAGACCGTGCCTCGATACTTCGCTTTTTTATATTTTCCACAGGAACATTCAAAGTCCTTTACCGGACCGAAAATTCTTTCGCAAAAGAGTCCGTCCTTTTCTGGACGCTGGGTACGATAGTTGATTGTATCGGCCCTGGTTACCTCGCCTCTTGACCAGGAAAGTATCGTTTCTGGTGAAGCAAGGGACAGCCTGATTCCATCATAATCCATCAGGTTCAAATCAAATGTATTCGATCTGCTACTCATTACCTGCCTCCTTCTTCTCAAGGGTTACATTGAAACATAGCCCCTGAAGTTCTTTGAGGAGCACATTGAATGATGCCGGGGCCCTGGGTCGGGGCGGGTTCTTACCCCGGATCAATGCCTCATACATTGCAGCCCGACCTTCAACATCATCAGATTTGACGGTTAACATCTCCTGAAGGGTATAGGCGGCTCCATAGGCCTCCAATGCCCATACCTCCATCTCACCGAGCCTTTGGCCTCCGAACTGTGCTTTACCTCCCAATGGTTGCTGGGTTATCAGAGAGTATGGTCCGGTAGAGCGGGCATGGATCTTTTCGTCCACCATATGAATCAATTTCAGCATATACATATAACCGACGGTAATTTTTGAATCAAAGGGCTGTCCGGTTCGGCCATCGCGCAATTCAATCTGACCGTCTTCAGGAAGGTCGGCTTCTTTCAATTTTTGTCTGAGTTCTTCGATCGTCGCGCCATTGAAGATCGGTGAGATTGCATAGAACTTTAATTTATTCGCTGCCCAGCCAAAATGGGTTTCAAGAATCTGGCCGACATTCATTCGCGAGGGGACACCAAGCGGATTGAGAACGATATCTATAGGTGTACCATCAGGCAGGAAGGGCATATCCTCTTCCGGCATAATCTTGGCCACTACCCCTTTATTTCCATGCCGGCCCGCCATCTTGTCACCGACGGCGATGCGCCTTTTCTGTGCAATAAAGACCTTGACAATCTTCAAAACACCATGGGGTAGTTCATCGCCCTTTAGAAGTTTGTCCTCTTCAATCTTCTTATCCGCCTCAACCTGGAGCAGACGATTTTCCGACTCTATTGCAATCTTTTTTGCCTGTTCATTAACATTCTTATCGCTGGTGAATTGGTCGTCAGGCACAAGTTTATGCACACCGGTGAGGTTATTGAAGAAATCCTCGTCGAATCGTTTTCCCTTCTCTAGTAATATTTTGCCTTTTTCACTTCTTATTGTGGATGCCGCATATTTGCCGAGCAGGGTATGTTTCAGCAGGTCGTTTCGTTCCTGGATAATTTCTTTGGTTAAAGCGGTAAATTCCTGTTGAATCTTTTTTCTCCGTTCGGCTTCAACATACTGGGCTAAGGGGTCGGTGGTTCTCCGGGTGAGGATCTTACGGTCAATTACTACTCCTTCAACTCCAGGTTCAACCCTTAATGATGTATCCCGCACATTCGTTGCTTTCTCCGCAAATACCGCCCGCATCAACCTCTCTTCAGGGGTGAGTTCGGTTTCACCCTTTGGTGTAATTTTACCCACCAGGATATCATCCGGTCCTACCTCTGCACCGACACGCACAATACCGTATTGATCAAGGTCTTTTAAGAGGAAATCAGAAAGTCCGGGTATATCCCTGGTAATCTCCTCGGGCCCGAGTTTTGTCTCCCTTACCTCACAATCGAACTCCAGAATATGAATTGAGGTGAAGGTATCCTCTTTGAGTAATCGTTCACTCACAACGACCGCATCTTCGAAGTTGTAGCCGAGAAAGGGCATAAATGCAACCAGTACATTTTTACCCAGGGCAAGGATTCCGTCTTTTGTTGCATACCCATCGGCCAGAATTTCACCTTTTTTTACTCTCTGGCCTTCTTTGACAATAGGTTTTTGGTGGATACAGGTATTTTGATTGGACCGGACGAATTTTGACAGCCGATAATGTTTTTTTGCTTTGTTGTTCATTTCCAATATGATTCGCTCGGAATCGACATACTCCACCCGACCATCTGCATCGGCGAGGACTAAGATCCCTGAGTTTTTTGCGATTCTTTGTTCCATACCGGTTCCGATATAGGGGATATCGGGTTTGATCAAGGGGACTGCCTGCCGTTGCATATTGGAACCCATTAGTGCACGGTCTGCATCATCGTGCTCTAAAAATGGAATCAAAGAGGTGGTGGGACTGAATACCTGTTCAGGCGAGACATCCATAAGATCAACTTCCTTCACCGGCACCATAGGAAAATCGTCCCGGCGCCGACAGAGAACCCGGTCAGTCAAAATGCGGCCGTTTTTGTCAATCGGTGTATTGGCCTGGGCGATCGTATACTTGTCCTCTTCGTCAGCCCTTAGATAAATGAATTTATCCGTGACCCGGCCGTTTTTTACCACCCAGTATGGAGCAAGGATAAAACCATATTTATCAATTTTGGCAAAACTTGCGAGGCTTGATATGAGTCCGATGTTTGGACCTTCAGGGGTTTCAATCGGACAGATTCTTGAGTAGTGGGAGTAGTGGACATCACGGACTTCAAAACCTGCAGTCTGACGGGTCAATCCGCCCTGACCCAGGGATGAGATTCTCCTTTTATGTGTAAGTTCTGAAATCGGATTGGTCTGTTCCATAAACTGGGAAAGTTGCGAGGTGGTGAAAAATTTGTTGATGATATTTGAGACGAGCCTTGGGTTAATCAGATCCTGTGGTGATAGTCCTGATTCATCCATCAATGATGCCCGCTCCTTGATATTCTGGATTAACTGTTTTATGGCAAGCCGAAACTGTTCACCCAATAACTCACCGACCCGTCGCACCCTGCGGTTACCCAGGTGGTCGATATCATCAGCCTGGATTTCACCTGCAACAAATTTGAAGAGATGTTTGAAGACGACAATCAGATCCTCAATCTTCAATGTCGTGGTATGGCTCCTTTCGGTGATACCGAGTTTCATATTCAACTTGAATCGACCGATCTCTCCCAAGTTAAATCGTTCTTCATCGAAGATGATGTTGTGTATATAGGTGATAGCAATATCCAGGGTGGGTGGGGCCATTGAACGTAGAAGTGTATATATTTTCTTTGCTGCCTCTTCCTTGGAATGGGTGCGATCCTTCTTTAAGGTGTTGGTGATGATGGAGACACCGAGTTCCCGGGAATCGATTATTGCCACCCGCTTTATCCCCTTGTGGATTAGAAAATCGATGTTTGTCTTTTCTAATAATTCACCCGCAGGGAGTAGTAATTTTTCGTCTTCGTAGATATCCTGGGCACAGAAGTGATTCTCTGCCTGTTTTATGTCAACATTCTTTACCGGAAAGAATAGTCGAATAATACCTTCGTTTTTTTCAAAACCGAGGCTCCTTAAGAACATCGTGCCCAATAATTTTTTTCTCCGATCGAGGATTGCATAGAAGGTATTGTTTCGGTCCACGATAAATTCAATCCATTGACCGTGATAGGGTATGACCATTGCAGAGTAGAGACCATTGTTCTCGCTGAAATAGACTCCAGGGGAACGATGGATCTGATTTACGATTACCCTTTCAACCCCATTAATCACAAATGTTCCCCGGTTGGTCATCAGGGGAAGGTCACACAGGTATATTTCCTGTTCAGTGATTTCGTTCAATTTTCCATCTTCTTCCTTGCTGACGAGCCGAAAACTCACCTTTAATGGTACACCGTAAGTTGCACCTTTTTCAATCGCCTCGTTTACCGAGTATTTTGTAGGCCCGAAGCGGTGGGAATTATATAGGAGTTGGTATCGATTATGGATATCCGAGACCGGAAATTCGTTCTGGAAGATCTTTTTAATCATCTTATTGATGAAGAGGTTATAGGATTCGTGCTGAACCTCAAGTAAATGAGGCATTGTAAATTTTGATTTCCTTTTTGAGAAATCAATAAATTTTATCATACTCTCCTTTTATTTAAGGACCATTATGATTTTTAAAAGAGTGGGAGAAGAGGCTGGCAGACCCAGCATCGCTTAAACTCCCCATCCTTTTGAAACCATTATCGCTCTTTTATTTCAACTCAACGGTTGCGCCGACCTCTTCAAGTTTACTCTTCATATTTTCGGCCTCTTCCTTGGGTATTCCTTCTTTGATATCGCGCGGGAGATTATCGATCATCTCCTTGGCCTCTTTCAGACCCAGACCGGTGAGTTCCCTGAGTACCTTGAGGACTTGAATCTTTTTGTCCCCACAGGATGTCATCCTCACGGTAAACTCACTCTTCTCTTCGGCCTTTGGAGCGGCCTCAGCCCCGGCCTGGGCAACGGCAACCTGAACTGGTGCTGCTGCGCTCACCCCAAATTTTTCCTGCAGGGCTTTAACCAGTTCAGATAGCTCAAGAACCGATAAGTTGCCGATCTCTTCAACGATGGCGTCAACACCTTTCTTTGCCTTTGCGGTCATTTTACCTCCTTCTCTCTTTTCTCTTTTAGTCCATTAAGTGTGGACACAAAATTTCTTAACAGGGCCTCCAGGACACCGACAAGACTGGCGAGTATATTGAGGGAGCCGACGACCTGTCCATAGAGGACATCACGGGATGGAATTTTCGAAAATCTTATTACCTTATCCTGGTCACAATATGCACCTTCGACAATACCTCCCTTTATCCTCAGTTTTTCAGTTTCAGCCAGAATCTTGGCCAAAACGATTGGATCATCGAAGGCAATCACAATGCCGGTGGGGCCTATAAATAACTGTTTCAGGGTATCTTCATCATACCCCAGACTATATTCTTCTGTGAAGGCATTATATTCCTCCTTTACGCAGCTGGGATAGAAGTTCCTTTTCGTCGATCTTTATTCCCGGTCCCAGGGTGGATGATATTGTAATGGATTTGATGAACTGACCTTTTACAGTAGATGGTTTTGCTGCGATGAGGTCTTCGAGGAAGACGCGAATATTCTCGTCCAACTTCTCTGGTTCAAATGACTTACGCCCTACTGGAACATGAATACAACCGGTCTTGTCGGTCTTGAATTCGATCTTTCCCTTTTTCAATGCCTTTACCTGGGTTGCGACCTCAAAGGTGACGGTGCCTGATTTTGGTGAGGGCATCAGACCTTTGGGTCCAAGAATCCTCCCGAGTTTTCCTACATCACTCATTGAATCCGGTGTAGCAATAATAACATCAACATCGGTCCAGCCGTTTTTAATCTTTTCAATATATTCTTCATAGCCGACATAGTCGGCACCGGCCTCTTTCGCTTCTTTCTGTTTCTCTCCTTTGGTCAGGACCAAGATCTTTACCTTCTTCCCTGTACCATAAGGGAGTTCTGAAGTTCCCCGGACGAGCTGGTCCGTCTTCTTGGGATTGATATTCAGTTTCACTGCCAGGTCGATCGATTCATCATATTTTGCGGTTGCGGTCTCCCGGGCAAGTTTTACCGCCTCAGCTAGGGGATACTTCTTCTGGGTAATCTTTTCCCGGAGCAATTTGTAGCGCTTGGAGCGTCTCATTTTTCCTCCACGGTTATCCCATTTTTCCTCCACGGTTATCCCCATACTCCGGGCAGTTCCCTGGATAATCTTCATCGCCTGTTCAATGGATTCAGCGTTAAGGTCCTTCATCTTCTTCTCCGCAATTTCCCTTATCTGTTGAAGGGTGACCTTTCCGACAAACTCTCGGTTGGGTACAGGTGAACCTTTGGCAATTCCTGCGGCCTGTTTTAAGAGGACTGAGGCAGGTGGACTTTTCAGGACATAACTGAATGTGCGGTCTGCATATATCGTTACCACTGCAGGAACGATGAGCCCACCCATATTCTTGGTCTCGGCATTAAAGGCCTTACAGAATTCCATAATATTGACTCCGTGTTGACCCAGGGCAGGACCGACTGGTGGGGCAGGGGTTGCACCCCCAGCCGGGATCTGCAGTTTTATCGTTGCGACAACCTTTTTCGCCTTTGCCATAGTTCTCTCCTTAGATTGGTTTTAATTGATGAAATCCAAGTTCGATCGGGGTTGTTCTTCCGAATATCACCACCATCACCTTGACCTTTTCCCGTTCCGGATATATCTCTTCAACCGTGCCGATAAAGTTTGTAAATGGCCCCTCGGTTACCGTTACCCTTTCACCTTTGGCAAACGGTATTTTGGTAACAACCCGGTGCTTCGACTCTTCGACCTGCTTTAATAGCGTATCCACCTCTTCTTCACTCAATGGTGTTGGTTTATTTCGGGAACCCAGGAAATGGGTGACTCCGGAGATAGAATTAACAAGCCTGAGGGTTTCTTCGCTGTCATCCATCTCAATGACGATATAACCGGGATAGATACGTCTTTCTTCAATAACTCGCTTGCCCTTTCTGATTCTCACCAGATTCTCTACCGGGATGATGATTCGGCCGAAGGAATCTTGTAAATTTTTCTCTTTAATGATTTTTTCCAAGATCTTCTTCACCTTCTGTTCGTGTCCAGTTAGGGTGTGCACTACAAACCATTTCATAACTCGGGCTCCTGATTATTTGATGATCAGACTCAACGCACTGGAGAATATTGTATCGAGGATGAAGATGATTACCGCGACTATCCCTGAGATTGCGATGACTACAATAGTAGAGTTCAATAGTTCACTGCGCGTCGGCCAGGTTACCTTCCGCATTTCTCCATAAACCTTTTTTAGATAATCAAATAATTTATTTATCACTCAATTTTTTGGCAGGCCTGGAGGGATTTGAACCCCCAACCCCCCGGTTTGGAGCCGGGTGCTCTGCCGTTAGAGCTACAGGCCTATTTTACCTCACGGTGAATAGTATGACTTCGACAATTCGGACAGAATTTTTTCAGTTCCAGTTTCTTCTGCTTCTTCTTGTTCTTGGTAGTCGTATAGTTTCGGTTTTTGCAATTTTTGCAGGCAAGGGTAACTATCACTCTCATTATTCCAGTATCTTTGTGACCACGCCTGCACCCACGGTCTTACCACCTTCACGAATCGCAAAACGCAAACCCTGTTCAATCGCCACCGGCTCAATCAACTCCACCTCCAAATTCGCATTATCCCCTGGCATCACCATCTCCACATCCTTGGGCAACTTCACCACACCCGTAACATCAGT
>MUKB01000048.1 GCA_002049785.1 Caldifarciminota bacterium 4484_100 | reverse complement strand
ACAAAATGCAGGATAGAAGACGACCTTTATCGATTACTCGACATCCTGAAGGATGCAGACCAGCTCCTCTTGATAGCCCCGGTATATGTCCTTTCAATCCCTGGTAAATTGAAGTTGCTCATCGACCGTTTTCTTGCAATTTCCAGTTATTTTTCAGATAGACCCGCCCAGCCCACAGTGAGTATCGGTATTGCGGCATTGCCTGATTGGCACCAGTTTCAATTACCCCTGATGAATATAATGCTCCTGGGACTGGGTCGGGTCATTGTGGACAGTTTTATTCTATATGGTGCTGGTCCGGGCGAGATCCTGATTCATCCTGAGATTACCCGGGTTCAACAGGTGGTAAAAGGTCTGATTCAATATGAGCCCAAACCCTATGAATCTCAGGTATCAAAACATTGTCCAATCGATTTCTGCACACTCTTTGAAAGGATTGAGGGTGATCAGTATCGGTGTCCGGTCTGTTTAACCCCGGCCCGGGCGGTTAAAGATGGCTTCTACTTTGATGCCAAAGACCTTAATAATCACCGCTGGACACAGGAGAATATAAAAAAGCATTTTGTTGAATGGATTCTTCAGACCAAACCCAGGTTTATGTCGATGCTAAAACAGATAATAAAGAGAAAGAAAGAGCTGGAATTATGAATAATATACAGAAAAAGGTATTATCTGATATTAAAATAATACTTAATAAAAACTGGAAAAAAACACAAAAATTAAAAGAAATTTGCAAAATTCTTAAAGACAATTTTGAACACTTTGACTGGGTTGGTTTTTATCTTGCAGTTCCTGATAAAAAGGAATTACATTTAGGCCCATTTGTTGGTGAACCGACCGACCATAAGATAATTGCCTATGGTCAGGGAATCTGCGGTCAGGCCGCAATGACACAAAAGACATTCATTGTTCCTGATGTCTCTAAGGAGAGTAATTATCTTGCGTGCAGCGTAAAGGTGCGTTCAGAGATTGTTGTGCCCATAATTAAAGAAAATCAATTTGTTGGCGAACTCGATATCGATTCTCATCAAATAAATGCATTTTCTGAATCGGTTCAACAGTTCCTTGAGCTGATTTCATCATTGATTGCCGAACTTCTTGTTCCGGAAAAGGAAGTCTTAATAGAGCGGAAGACAGATGAGAAGTTGTTGCAGAAATATAAGATCATGTCTGAACAAGCAGCCCAGGCACCAAATTCAGCCAGTTTGCAGGAGAGGCTTGGTGATCTCTGTTTAGAATTGGGATATCGTGAAGAAGCGCTATTCAGGTATAAGAAGGCAGTAGAACTTGGTGCAGAAAAGGTGCTTGATAAGATAAAAGAAAATTTCAAAGAGGTCAAGCTGGAAGATATCGCAGTTGGCAAACAGTTACCTTTTAATGAACTTATTGAGGAGGCGATAAAGTATCCGTTTATAAAAAAGGGATATCTCACAGTCTTTGTTGGCGCCCTGGTCTTTGCCTTTCTCAGTGTGATTCCTCTGGTTGGTGGTCTTCTGTTATACTTTGTTGGTTACCCATATCTACTCGCATATATGTTTAAGATTCTACAATCCACGGAAGCCGGTCGGAATGTCTTACCTGAATGGCCTGAATTCACCGACTGGTGGGAATCGATATACCGTCCGTTCTTCCTTTTCGATGCTGCATCATTATCTGCATCAATACCATTGATAATCTTCTTTCTTATTTTCGTCCTGTTTCCTGGAGCATTAAGCGTTGTTCTTATATTGATTGGGATCTTAATTTTTGGACTCTATTTTCCTATTGCCCTTATTTCTGCGGCTATTAATGAAAATTTCTTTTCACCATTTAACTATCCCTTACTTATCAAGTCAGTGTCTATTATCAAAACAAAAATTTATTGAATTGGTGAACCAAGGAGGATAAGATGCCATACAAAAACATCATCGTTGAGAAGAAAGAGCAGATCGGCATATTGAAGGTGAACCGACCGGAAAAATTGAATGCGGTCAATATCGAGACAATCCTCGAAATTGAATCCGCAATGCAGGAGTTCAACCAAAATAAAGAAGTTTTGGTGGTTATCATCACCGGAGAGGGCAAGTCATTCGTCTCAGGTTCTGATATTTCAAAACTTGTCCAGATGGATTCTCTTCAGGCACGGGAATACAGCCAGATCGGCCAGCGGGTTTTATCTTTCATCGAAAATATGGAAAAACCGGTCATCGCTGCAGTGAATGGTTATGCTCTGGGTTCGGGTTGTGAGCTCTGTATGGCCTGTGATATAAGGGTTGCATCAGAAAAGGCAAAGTTCGGCCAGCCTGAAGTGAAGCTTGGATTGATTCCGGGTCATGCTGGAACCCAGCGTCTTGCCCGACTCGTTGGTATAGGTAAGGCAAAGGAGTTGATATTCACCGGTGACATAATATCGGCCCAGCAGGCCCTCAATATCGGGCTCGTGAATAAGGTGGTTGCCCCGGAATCATTGATGGATGAGGCGATAGCTTTGGCCAAAAAGATTATTGAGGTGGGTCCGACTGCGGTCCGCCTTGCCAAGACAGTAATAAATCGTGGTATAGATGCCAATCTCACCACGGCAAATTCATACGAGACCGAGGCCTTCAGTATTCTGTTTTCAACCGAGGAGGCCCGGGAAGGTATGAAGGCATTTTTGGAAAAGAGAAAACCTGATTGGAATAAATAATTTTTTAGAGAAATCACTCATATGAAAGGAGGTATAATGACTCTGGATAAGAGACTCCAGAATGTGGCAGTTGTGGGTGCTGCAGGAAAAATGGGCAGCGGAATTGCGGTACTGATTGCCCAGGAGATGGCAAAGGTAAAATTGAGACCGGAAAATCGAGAGAATATTTATCGGCTGAATCTGATTGATATCAGCGAAAAGGCACTTGATGGTCTGCGTGCATATCTCCGGGCCCAGATTTTGAAGGTTGCGGAGAAATCTGCGGTTCTACTTCGAGAGATCTACAGCGAACGCAAGGACCTGATTGAGAATCGTGATATTATCAATACCTTTGTCCAGGACACCCTTGATCTGATTAACTTCTCCACTGATTTTGATATAGTAAAGAATGCCCGACTTGTCTTCGAGGCGATATTCGAGAATGAAAAATTGAAGATTAAGATTTTAAAAAAACTTAAACGGTTATGCCCTGCAGATACCCTGTTTCTCACCAATACATCGAGTATCCCGATAACCTATCTTAATGAGCAGGCAGGGCTTGAAGGTCGTATTATCGGCTATCACTTTTATAACCCGCCCGTGGTTCAGAAGCTGGTTGAGGTGATTGAGCCAAAGGGTATAACCGATGAGTTGAGAAGTATTGCCCAGGAATTGGGGAAGAGACTCCGTAAGAAACTGGTTCCTGCAAATGATATATCAGGTTTTATCGGCAATGGACATTTTATGCGTGATGGACTCTATGCCCTGAATCAACTCGATTCACTGAAAAGACAGTTCCGATTCCCCGGTGCGGTCTATGTAATGAATCGTATTTCCCAGGATTTTCTACTCAGGCCGATGGGTATATTCCAGCTGATCGACTATGTCGGTGTTGATGTATTTCAGTGTATCCTGAAGGTGATGAGGACACACCTCAACGATACCAGCCTCCGCAACAGACTGGTTGATAAACTGATGAAGCTTGGTGTGAGGGGTGGACAGTATCCAGATGGTTCACAGCGTGATGGGTTTCTGAAATACGAAAAGGGAAGACCGGTTGGTGTCTATGATGTTCGTAAAAAAGAGTATTTCATCTTCGATGATAAATGGAAGCAGAGGATTGACAAGAAACTCGGCCCCCTTCCTGAGCAATTTGCCCCCTGGAAGGCGTTGCTCAGAGACCCCAAGAAGGATGAGAAGATTAAAATGCACTTCGACCTTTTGAAAAATATGAATACACTGGGAGCCGAACTTGCCCTCGACTATCTCCGTGAGACAAAAAAGATTGCTGAAAAACTTGTTGAGACTGGTGTCGCAAATTCATCCGATGATGTGAATGCAGTTTTGACCAACGGTTTTTATTGGCTTTATGGTCCGATTAATGATTATGTATAATATGGTGCTTGAAAGGAGTTGTTATGGCTTTCCTTAGAAAGAAGATTTATGCCTGTGCCGGATTCAATACCGTTTCCTTGGGCACAGGGAGAAAGGAGTTTCATCCCAAAAAGCCAAGACCAGGGATTGAACACTATATTAAAGAAGCCGGGCTTGGCGCAATCGCCCAGGTGAAAAATCCTGAGGCACTTGATGAAGGTGTTATCGGAAATTTTGTTGCTGAGAGGTTCTGTAAGCAGGGAAACCTTGGCGGTTTCTTTCCGATGGTTCACCCGACATTTCAGTATAAACCCTGTATCAGAGTGGAGGGCGCGTGTGACTCAGGTGGGCTTGCCCTGGTTACCGCAATAAAGACGATTCTTGCGGATATTGCAGATGCGGTGCTTGTGATCGGTGTTGAGATACAAAATTCAGTTAAGGCGGTTTATGGCGCTGACTATCTTGCTGCAGCAGGCTGGTTTTCTGGAGAACGGAAACAGGGGCATGTCTATTTCTTCCCGGACCAGTTTTCCCAGCGTGCCGGAGCCTGTTTTAAAAAATTCGGTAAGGAGCGGGTCAGGCAGGGGATGGCACAGTGGTATGTAAACGCAATTGAGAACGCCCGGAAAAATCCAAAAGCACAGGAATATCACAACAGGAATCCTGAACTCTATGCTACTGCAATGACTCCGCCAAATCCCAAGGTGTTCTGTGAACATATCAATGTCTTTGACTGTTCCAAGGTCTCTGATGGTGCCTCTGCCTTGATTTTTGCCTCAGAAAAGGGTCTTGAAAAACTCGGAGTGGAAAAGAAGGATGCTACAGAAGTAGTAGCATTTGCCCAGGTTCAGGACAACCTCACCACGCCGCCACCTGACCTTACCAAACTTTCCACCTGTGAGGTTGCGGCAAAAAAGGTTTATGAGCGTGCAGGGATCGGTCCCAAAGACCTTTCGGTGCTTGATGTCCATGACTGCTTTACCATTGCCGGGTTGCTTGCGATTGAGGCTGCGGGTTTTGCCGGTTATGGTGAAGGTGCAGACTTTGTAAAGGATGGAAAGACAAAATCGGACGGCATAATCCCCACCAATACCACGGGCGGACTGATCGGATATGGTCATCCTACAGGTGCTACCGGTGTGCGTCAGGCGGTTGATGTTGTTGCTCAGCTTCTGGGCAAGGCAGGTGATTGTCAGGTGAAGATTGACCCGAACCGTCCCTTTGGTATGCTTTCAAGTATGGGCGGAAACGACAAGACCGTGGTGACGATGATCTTCCGCAAGCCGGAATAGTGTCAGTTACGCGGTATGAGAGAGATTTGATAAATAAGCACCATCTTCCATTGTAACAGGGTCAATCGTGGTTTAAGATAATGGCTATATGCTTCATCGATCCTCTCCACAAACCGGTGGATTAAATGAAAAAGAAAGTTGAATATCGTCCGATCGGCATAATCCACACGCCATTCAAAGAGCCGAAAGGCACTCCGATTCAGCCCCGGGCAGGGAAGGGGATAGAGGGCGTGGTTGAGGTGTTTGCTGAATATGTTCCTGCACTTTCCGACCTTGAGAAGTTCTCTCATATCATTTTGATTTACCACCTGCACCGGACAAAATCTTATCAACTGAAGGTAGTCCCTTTTATGGACGATAAATTGCGGGGCCTTTTTGCAACCAGGGCACCGGCTCGACCGAACCCCATTGGAATTTCTGTGGTGAGGCTGAAGCGGATAGAGACGAATAGACTTTATATTCAGGACCTCGATATTGTGGACCAGACCCCACTCCTTGACATTAAACCCTATGTTCCGGAATTTGACCGCGGTGAGAAGATAAAGTTCGGCTGGCTTGAATCACGCATCCACCGTTTAGAAGAATCACGGGATGATGGCCGGTTTGTTACTCCGGATGAAAAATAGTGATTGGTGATAAGCTGTATCGATTTGAAGAGATTGGTTCTACCAATGAGTATGCAAAATCGATCGCCTTGAATGCTGATAACGGCACAGTTGTCTTTGCGGATACCCAGACACAAGGCAAAGGACGTTTTGGAAAATCCTGGTATTCTCCACCCGGTGGTCTATATATATCGGTGATATTGAAGCCTTCAAATCCCGGATTGATTCCGGTGATGGGGGGGGTCAGTCTCTGCGAGACCCTGAGCAGGTATGATATCATCCCGGGAATAAAATGGCCTAATGATATTATGCTCAACAACAAAAAGATTGCAGGTATGCTTACCGAAAATGTTGACGGAACTGTGGTTCTGGGTATCGGTCTGAACCTCAATATTCAAAAGTTCCCCGAAGAGTTAGCTTCTGTAGCCAGTTCGGTATTTTTGGAGACGAAGAAGCACCTTGACCGATTTATGATTTATCAAAACCTCTGCTCAGAACTCGATAGGTTCTACAGTATCCTTGAGTCGCGTCGGACTTCAGAACTACTCCTTTTATGGCGACATTATACAATAATGCTTGGAAGGACGGTTATTATCACACTGCCGGATCGGAGTATTCAGGGACGGGTGCTTGACATCGATAGCCGAGGTGCGCTGGTTATTATGCTTCCGGATAATAAAGTTGAAAGAATAATTGCTGGAGATTGTCAAATTATAAGATAAATATATGATACAGATATATACCGGAAATGGCAAAGGTAAGACCACAGCCGCATTGGGCTTGGGGTTGAGGGCGGTTGGCCATGGATTAAAGGTGATTGTGATTCAGTTTATGAAGGGCAGGATAAATTATGGTGAACTTGAGGCGGTGAAGAACCTCCCCAACTTTACGATTGAACAGTATGGCCGACCCGACTTTGTAAATCCTGAGAAACCGGATAAAGAGGATATTGAACTGGCACAAAAGGCATTTGAGCGTGCAAAAAAGGTGATCCAGCACCGTGAATATGACCTGGTAATCCTCGATGAGATCAATGTTGCGGTCTCATTCGGCCTGATTTCAAAGTCCGAAGTGCTCAAGCTGTTAAAGAATGCACATAAGGAGGTGGAGATTGTTCTTACTGGAAGGTATATGCCGGTGGAGTTTGCAGAGGTTGCTGACCTCATCAGCGAGATTAACGAAGTGAAGCACTATTTCCAGGCAGGAACCCCGGCCCGTAAAGGGTTTGATTACTGAAGGCTGTAAGTAATTGACATTTTCGGATAATTGCATAGAATATTGAAAGGAGGCGTTGATGATTATCCCGATCGAGAAGATCTGGAAAAGGTTTGAAAATAAATACAAGGCAATCAATATTGCTGCGCTTGAGGCGCGCAGAATCAAGGATGAACAGAGCAAGGGGCTTATGGATGAGAAGATAAACCCGATTTATGAGGCGATAAAGAGGTTGATCAAAGGCAAGATTAAATATCGCGAAAAATGAATATTGTTCTTGGCATAACCGGTTCGATTGCAGGATATAAGGCCCTGGAGTTGATAAGGCTTCTGCGTAAGCAGGGTGCACAGGTTCGGGTGGTGCTTACAAAGTCGGCACTCAATTTTGTTACACCCCTGAGCTGTCAGACCCTCTCTGATAATGAGGTCTACATTGAGCAATTCCTTCTTGATAAGGGTATCAAACATCTCTCCTTAGCCGATTGGGCCGACATAATGGTGGTTGCCCCTGCCACCGCAAATATTATTGCCAAAGCAGCGCAGGGTATCGGAGATGACCTTCTATCCACAACCCTTCTTTCATTTGACAAACCGATTCTCTTTGTTCCGGCAATGGATACCAGGATGTGGGAGAATCGTATTGTCCAGTTAAACATAGAAAAATTGAAAGGGCTGGGCTATCACTTCCTGGCTCCGATATCCGGACCGCTCGCCTCAGGAAAGATTGGCAAGGGTCGTTTTCCTGAAGTATCTATTATCTATAAAAAAATTGTTTCAGTGCTGGAGTCTTATCCCACACTAAGGGGTATGAAAATTTTGATAACCGGAGGCCGCACCGAAGAGGATCTGGATCTGGTAAGGGTGATTACCAACCGTTCCTCAGGCAGGATGGGTCTCGAATTATTAAATGCAGCTGTCTGCCGTGAAGCCCGGGTAAGGGCGATATTCGGTCGGGTGGATGTTCATCTGCCTGAAGGTTATGATATCATTCAGGTGAGAAAGGCAGAACAGCTTTTGAATCAATTAAAGAAAAATTTTGATTGGTGTGACTGTCTGATTATGGCTGCTGCGGTAGGAGATTATCGGCCTGAAAAGGCTTCATCAGCAAAGTTCCATTCGCAACGACTGGATATAAGTTTTAAGAAGAATGTTGACCTGCTTGAAGTATTGAAAAGATTGAATAAGAAAAAAATTGTTGTCGGATTCTCCCTTGAACCGGGTTCAGGACTTAAGCGGGCCCGGGAAAAGCTTTTGAAAAAAGGACTGTCCTTTATTGTCCATAATCCGATAAAGGCGATCGAAAGTGAAAAGACCGAGGCGACGATTGTGCGACCGCAAAAAAGGCCGATTCATATCCGAAATACTACAAAATGGCGTCTGGCGAACAGGATACTTGATGAGTGTTTATCTGAGTGGAGAAAAATCGGATGAATGAAACAAAGCGAGTGCCGCCCCATTCCCTGGATGCCGAAGAGTCGGTGCTCGGCTCGATCCTGCTCGATCCTCAGGCACTGCCCAAGGTGATGGAAATTCTTAAAGAGGAACATTTTTATCAACCCGCAAACCAGAAGATTTACCACGCAGTCCTCGATCTCTTCAACAGTAATATCACTGCGGACCTGGTCACGGTCACAAACTGGTTGAAACAGAACAAGATGCTTGATGAGGTTGGTGGTCCAGACTATTTATCAAACCTTGTTGCCAATGTTCTGACTACAGCAAATGTTGAGCACCATGCCCGTGTTGTTCTGGATAAGGCGATTAAACGGAGTGTAATAAATACTGCAATGGAACTCCTCAAGACCGGTTTTGAAGATACCCAACCCGCATCTGAACTTGTCGATTATGCCCAGAATGCGGTCTTTTCAATAAAAGAGAGAGGTTTGAGAAAAGAGGCCGTCCATATCAGGGGTTATGTGACCAAGATAATTGAGGCGGCTGAATCGATGCGTGGGGCAAGGATGATTACCGGTATTGAAACCGGGTATTATGACCTGGATGAAAAGACCTCAGGTTTCCAGAAGGGAGATTTCATTGTAGTTGCAGGAAGACCATCAATGGGTAAGACCGCCTTTGCTCTCAATATTGCCTCCTATGCTGCAATAAGAAATAGTATCCCGGTCGGATTCTTCTCACTCGAAATGTCTGGAGAGGCTCTGGTTCAGAGATTATTATGTAGTGAGGCAAAGGTGAATTTGAGGAACCTCAGAAGGGGTATGCTCAGCAATGAGGATTGGGTGAATCTCACCACCGCAGCCGGCAACCTTTATAAGGCACCAATCTATATTGATGATTCAGGTACACTTTCGATCTTTGAATTGAAAGCAAAGGCGAGGCGGTTAAAGGCGGATTATAACCTGGGTCTTCTGTTTGTCGATTATCTCCAGTTACTCGAAGGTCCGAAGACATATAAGGCCACTTCCCGCCAGCAGGAGATTTCTGATATTTCCCGTTCCCTCAAGGCACTGGCAAAGGAACTC
>MUKB01000002.1 GCA_002049785.1 Caldifarciminota bacterium 4484_100 | reverse complement strand
ACATCAAACCAGAACAATGCGAAGTCATTAACTAATTCTATCCCTGAACCTACTAAATTCTCGGTTATGACATCATAGGGTGAATCAGGACGATAGGCAGTAAAGGCAATATTACTACATCCAGATAGTTTAAAATAACCTCGCACTAAATGGGAAACACCAACCTCACGATAATCGGCCTTATATCCTGGAGTAATTGCAGACAACTGATAATGTTCAGCATTCGAGTAATCAATTTCTTTGTTAAATTTTGTGCCCAATCCATTATCAGGTCTATTTACGGACCAAGCGGGTGCCCGATCTGGTTCAGTGAGATTACCAAGATGAAGTCGCATCTCCATACTCTTAGGACGATGTACCAATGCTATCGCAAATGTTTCATTACTGTATTCAGTCGGATTCCAGGTTGTATCATTTATTGTAACCATTTCATAAGCACGACCCGGGGTGATTGAGAAATCCGTTCCTGCCCAGTGTGGAAACGGAACTGTTGTCCAGGTATAACTCTCATATAACTGGTCATCACGCAGATTCGTAACCTTGGTCAAAGGGTCGCCTGAAGGGCTGTATTCAGTTGTAATATCACTTACTGTGCTGTAAATTGCATTATAGGGAATTGAAACCCAATTCTTATCTGTGGTTGACGGATTTTCGTTCAAATTGATTAAACCATCCGGATTATTTGAACCCACAATCACCAGGGAGGTATCAGTTATCGTTACCATCTCATACCCTCGACCTGAAGTGATTGTAAAGTCAGTTCCTGCCCAATGGGGAAAAGGAACCGTAGTCCAGGTATAACTCTCATATAACTGGTCATCACGCAGATTCGTAACCTTGGTCAAAGGGTCGCCTGAAGGACTTAAATCTGTGGTTAAATCTGAAACCGTGGTATACTCACTGTGCCAGGGAAGACTTGTCCAGTTTTTATCCGTAGCTGAGGGGTTCTCCACAAATACCTTATTGAATTTATATCCCATATTCGATTTCTTGCTACGGTTGAGTGCAATATCTACCGCCTTTACAAGGTAATAATAACTCTGACCCACATTCAGGGTTCCAACATCAGTATATGTGGTCTCGGATTGGACTGTTGCGCCAATCGAATCAGATGGTCCGGGTATAAACGAAGGCGAAGTATTCCGGTAAACAACATAATGACGGATAATCTCAGAATTTCCCATTGTGTCAGTGGTTACTTTATTCCAGGTTAAAGTTGCATTACTGTCTGACTTTGTAACATAGATGTATGGTGATGAAGGTGGAATCGCCTCGGGTGGACTCCAGAATCCAATCCACCCTCGATAATTTGTATCCTCAACCTTACCGATTGCAGTCTGACTCACTGTGCCATAAAGGACATAGTTCGCAGAACTGTTGGTGACTTTTCTACCCCCAGCAGAAAGCACATCTTTTTTTAAAACATAAACCTGTGCCAAAACTACAATGGGGAGAAGAATGAAGATTAATTTCTTCACAGTACCTCCAATCTTTTAATTTTACCTAATATTTCTCAATTGTCAATGTTTTTTAAGTTTTTCAATCTCTTGCTTGAGTTTCTCAATTTCAGTTTGCTGATGCTGAACCAACTTGACCAGTTCCTTAATCGCTGCGGTATTGACTGCAGTAATGTGGTCATAGTTAATCGCCAGATGGAACTCATCCGCACCTTCAGCCACCAGTTCAGGCAAAACCCTTTGTAAATCCTGGGCGATAAATCCGATATCATCCTTACCACCGCTGATTCCATATTCTTCATATCCCTCTTTCCAAGTAAATCGAACCGGAATCATCTGTTTTATAACCTCCAAAGGCTGAGCAAAGGGTCTGACATTGGTCTTGAAATCCCGATCCGAACTCTGCCAGGAACCGGTACAATAGGCTGAACCATTCACATAAAGACGGTAACTGGTGGTCGTTGCATCGCGACCAATAAAGAAATGGCCATAATTTGGTCCCCAATCAAAGACAGCGACACTATCATAATTTGCCGCACTCGCATACCGCCCAAATGCAAAAGAATAATTACCACTGGCAGTGTTATAATATCCGCCTGGAACTGTTGAATAAATACCACTGGCAGTGTTTTGACGTCCGCCCGGAACTACTGAGGCATAACCACTGGCAGTATTATCGTAACCACCGCCGATAGTAGAGTAGTCTCCGCTGGCATAGTTGGAATAACCACCAATTATTGCCGCAGAAATACCAATGGCTGTATCTTGAATCCCCCCAACAACTATTCCATAATAGTTGTAAACCCCATTATCCTTACCACCACCTATAAAAGAACATTTTCCAACTGCCATATTATTGTAACCACCAACCACCACAGTAGCAGTATCGATCCAACCAATACCCGCCTTGTTTTGTAAACCAGATAAAACACAGCCATAAGTAGCAAGCACTGTATCACCATAGCCGCCACCGATAAATGAAAAGTAACTCCTTGCGGAATTGTTCTTACCTCCAACGACGAATGAATATCTTGATATAGCTGAATTATTCCAACCACCAACGACGACTGCAGCAGTATCAGTAGAAGCATCACCGGCAAGATTACTATAGCCAGAAAGCACACCACCATAATGAGCATTAACTGTATCTGCATAGCCACCGCAAATAGTGGCGTAGTAGTTATTGACAACATTATTTGCTCCACCTGCTACGACCGACATATAACCACTGGCTTTATTCATATAACCTCCACCAACTGTTCCATAAGTCTCGTCTGCAGTATTGTTCCAGCCACCACCAACCGTTGTATAGTCATCACTTGCATAATTCAAATATCCACCCGCTACAGTCGAACGTGCTCCACTTGCAGTATTGTTCCAGCCACCACCAACCGTTGCATACTGGTTACTCGCGGTGTTATACGAACCACCACCCACTGTCGCATAAGAAGAACTTGCTCTATTACCCAGACCACCACCAACTATTGTGTAGGCATCAGTAGCGATGTTTTGCCTGCCACCGCCGATAGCAGAATAGTAACCAAGTGCAGAATTGGAATCAGCAACCGCTGGTCCACCACCACCACAAACTACCGAGTATAAACCCCGTGCATTATTATTCCTGCCACCACCAACAAAACTATATTTCGCAGTCGCCGAGTTGTTCCAACCGCCAACGACGACTGCCGCAGTATCAGTTGCCTCGTCACCAGCAAGATTAATACGACCTGATAGAATACCACCAAAATATGCTTTAACTGTATCTGCAGATCCTCCACATACTGATGCATACCCACCACTGGCAAAGTTGTAATATCCACCACCAACCGTGCTGGCAGTACCATTACTGGTATTAAAATCACCACCACACACGGTTGCGAAGCGACCCCCACCTAAATTCCTATATCCACCACCGACAAAAGAATACATCCCCTGCGCACGATTACGATAACCACCAACCACTGTGCTGTTTGAGGAATCTGCCCGATTACGATAACCACCACAGATTGTAATAAATGAATAGTTAGACCCATCAACTCCAGTAGTACAGGCATAGGCACCGATGTTCGTATGTGTATAGGCATAAGTTCCATAGAGTGCATTGTTAGCCCCACCTCGAGCAATACCCCAGCGATTGTTTGTATATAAAACTGAATCGGTCACTGACCACTTAGAAAACGACGCACCATCAGCCCAGAAAAGCTGACCATTACCATCAGTCACCATCACCTGATTCGCTAAACCATCACTGTTCGGAAACTCATAACCATTCGTCTCATCACCAAACCGAATATGCGGCATATCCACCATAAAGGTAGAATCTCCATTAAGGTCGCTATTAATTCCGAAAAGATAAGAATAGTCACCACTAACCGTATCGCCGTAACCACCAAGTATTGCTGAATACAAACCGTCAACAGTGTTATCTCTCCCACCACCTATGAAAGAGTACTTAGCAATAGCTGAGTTCTCCCTTCCACCAACAACAACTGCTGCCGAATCAGAGTACAAATCACCCGCACGATTATTATAACCAGACAATATTCCACCATATCTTGCAATTACACTATCCTGGTATCCACCACCTACTGTTGCGTAGTAACCACCTGCATAATTAAGGTATCCCCCGCCGACTGTCGTATTAGTATTTGTAGCACTATTACTATGACCACCAGCAACAACAGACATAGAACCACTGGCGGTATTATTATTCCCTCCGGCAACTGTGGCATATCCGGTGGAGGCGATATTAGAGTATCCACCACCTACCGTCGCCGCCCAGGCGTTTGCAGTATTATTCATACCGCCACCGATAAAAGAATAGGCTCCAGTCGAGGAGTTATTCCAACCCCCAGCAACAACCGCTGCGGTATCTGATTGTGAAGTGCCAGCGTCATTACTATATCCGCCTCCGATAAACGAACGAAAGCCATCCGCCTCATTGTTGCGGCCACCGCATACAGCCGATGCCTGTCCTTTACTATAGTTATAATATCCTGAACCGATAAAAGAATATTGACCCAATGCTTTATTTCTAAATCCATTCACAACTGTAGCATAACTTGAATCAGCATGATTTCCGTAACCGCCACATATTACTAAATAACTCGAATTAGAACCGTCGGTTCCAGTCGTACAAGCATATCCACCAAAATTCATATGTCTGAATACAAGAGTTCCGTAAAGAACATTACCAACAGCCCCTCGTGCAACCCCAAGTGCTTTGGTGGTAAATAAAATACTATCAGGACTACCTCGTATCCAGTCGTTATCTTCTATAGTTGTCCAGGAAAGCTGACCACTACCATCAGTCACCATCACCTGATTCGCCAAACCATCACTGCTCGGAAACTCATAACCGCTTGCTTCATCCCCAAACCGGATATGGGGCATATCCACCATAAAGGTCGAATCCTGGGTCAACTTACTACCGATACCAAAAAGATAAGAATAACCAGCAGTCGATGTAATCGTATCACCCAAACCACCCAGAATCGCAGAATGCGTAGCCTCAACAACATTCTCTTCTCCACCCGCCACAACCGAATAAATACCACTCGCAGTATTGGTATAACCACCTGATACTACTGTATAACCACTGCTGGCAGTATTCTCCCTTCCACCAGCAATAACCGAAAAATTACCACCCGCATCGTTACTAAACCCACCAGAAATAGCTGAATAAGTGGAGCTGGCAGTATTACTGCTTCCACTACCAATAAATGAACAATATCCACTGGCAGTATTCATATATCCACCACCGACAGAAGAATGTCGTTCCCCGGCACGATTTTGATAACCACCAACCACCACACTGTACGAAGAATCAGCACAATTCCGATAACCACCACAGATTGTAATATATGAACAATTCTGTCCAGCCACACCGGTGGTGCAAGCATAGGCACCAAGGTTTGTATGGGTATAGGCATCAGTTCCATAGAGTGCATTACCTGCCCCACCCCGGGCAATGCCAAGATAATTAGCAGTAAAAAGAACCGAATCAAGAGGTGCTGTTCCTCGAACCCAGTCATTATCTGCAGTTGCATTCCTCGCATACTCTGCAGTATCTGAATAGGTTGCAGTATATGCATAACCTACTGAGGTAATCCGGGTACGCGGTGATAAGGTATTCCCATCAACCACAATCTCCAACCACCGTGCAGTTCCACCAGTAAAGATTGAATCTGGAATTGCGGTAATATTACCGAGCAATACACTGAAAATTCCCCGTTCAATGATAACACCAGTTTGAGTCTCACTCCATAGCTCATTACCTCCGGTCGACGCATCATAAATGCGAAAGACCATATCAAGGGTACCATAGATCGGTACATTCAGAGTATCAGTCAGATACCCTTGATAATTGAGCAGTTTTGGTACCAGTCTCGCCTCTGGCACCAGTCTTGTCTCCTGGGTATAACCAATAGCCAGGAGAATTAAAGAGATTAACCATAGTTTTTTGATATTCATCTTACCTCCTTGTTATCAAAAAAGCATATAACAGCTGTGCTCAACCGAGCTGTTTCTGACCATTAAAAAACTATCACCAGCCCTCAAAAACTTTCAATAGAGGATATCTTATCCTTGAACATTCCATATATGAGACCCTCCGTATCATTCAATCACCTCTTTATCCTTGCCTTTTTGCTCGGTAATGTCATCTTCCTGAATTCAAACCCACATGCAGTGCAATAATAAGAGAGCGGATTAACAATGGGATGACCGCATTCAGGACATTCTGAAATCATCCGACAGCCGCACAGAGGACAGTATTCTTTTATCTCATCCCCGAAAAAATTGCAGCGCGGGCATAAATAGATTTTCATATATGATTTTAGTAAAAACTATTAGATTTTTATTAGAATAGAGACTATGAGGTAGAACCTACTTTTTCAATAATTTTCTTTGTTTCCGGCGAAGGTTCTATACCGATATTTTTCTTGAGCAGTGAAGCAAGCCTCTTATACTGACGAATTGCCCTGCCCCTCTCACCTGAATCAATGTATGCCTTGATGATTATACGATGTGCAGTTTCGTTCATCGGGTCCTTTCCTAAAAGACGATAACAGCATCTTATCGCCTCAAAATACTCAAACTTTTCATAGTAACGGTTTGCAAGCCAGAGTAACAACTCTTCAATTATTGTATTTATCTGTAATCGTCTCATTTCAACCAATTGATTATGAAACTCCGGTAAGAAACTGCTCTCTGCTATCTTCAATGCCTCAATTGCATATTTCTGGGCAAGATGCTGTTTTTTATCCCTCAAACTCTGCTTAAATTCTTTGTATCGCTCCTCAAAATCCCATAGGTCAAAATGAATTTTCTCTTTATTGATAAAATAAACATTATTTTGATAGATAATATACTCAGAACCGAGCACATCCCTCAATGTCGATAGCGTGAAATGAAAATTATTCCTGGCCTTTTTTGTTCCAAAATTAGGCCACAGATGCAGAGCTAACTCCTCCCAGGTCATTCCATTGGATTCAGTCCCAAGAAGCAATAAACAGAATAGTTCACGCGCCTTGGCGGACTTCCATTCTCGATTTGTCAGGCTGTCCATATCCTCTGAATGGTGCACCTTCAATCCGCCAAAGGTCTGCACCCACAACTTATCCTTGGTAATAAAAGATATGCTCCGACACGGTAGACCACAAGACTTAGCCTTTTGTATATAGAACTTGATTCTGGATTCAGCCCCAATTTTCTTTAAAATTGACAGCCCTTCCTGGAACAATCCGCTATCTTTAAAAACAAATCCTACATCACAAAGGATTATGCCCAGACAACTGTAAGCCTTGCGATGCTTCAATATCTCAACCCCTTTTCTGATATCTATCTCTCTTGACTTACTATTAAGCTTTGAATTCACAACTCCTTTCAAAACTAAAGCCGTCGCATACTCTATATGGAGTTTATTTCTTTTCGATAATCTGATTGCCTGCAGCAGAAATCTTCTCGCTTTTTTATAATTATCCTGTTTAAGATGACATTTTGCCCAGAGAATATGGAAATATGATACCCATTCTTCCTGCCCCTTCGGATCGATTTTATCAACCAGATACTTCTGAATTATACTGTAAGCTTCATCCAATTTCCCAAGATCATGCAACACATTTGCCTTACCAAGGCTGCAGGAAAATTTGTGATAATCCTTAACTGCACATTCCAATGCCTTATCAAAGTACTTAAGGGAATCTTCAAATTTCCCTTCAAAATACGAGCAGGTTGCATATGCTTCCCAGAGAATGGGCAATTTATATTCCTTCCCGCTGGTATAAATCATCCTCTGATAATCAGACAGTAAGTTTCTGGCCTGGAGAAATTTGCCCATTCGGATATAAGTCGATGCTAAATTTACCTGGGCAACAGCCTTCATACCTAACTGACAAAATCTTTCAGCCATTTCGAGCAACTTATTAAACAATCGAGAGGCCTTCTCATAATCGCCTTCACGAAAATGTATTAATCCAAGGGTGTTTAAACCACACCCATATGCAAAAAAGTTATCTTCCGGGTTATACTTCTTAAATAATCTCTCAACCATAGCCCGCACCTTTTCCGCTTCACCAGTCCGTCTTAAAACAAGGCAATGTTCAATTCGCACACGAAATGTAATCGCCCTTGGTACATCATATCCAGCGATTAGTTTCAACAACTTTTTTATATACTTTTCTGCTGCAAAAAAACGAAACTGATTATATAAACTACGATAGGCAGCAATGTACAAGTTTACACCAAGCGAGAATAATCCAAAACGGAAAAGCCGCTGGGTGACAGCCGAAGCTTCTTCAGGGGAGATATCTTTATTTTTCAACGACTGCTCCAGAATATACAGGTGTGCCCTTATGATTATCGCACCCAAACCATCATTTCGGTATTTATCAATTATCGCCAACGCCAGATTATAATAACTGTATGCAGATGTCAAATCACCTCTCTGTTCCTGTTCCCTTGCAGCATTAAATACCAGGTGGAATAGATTCAAATTATACTCTTTTTCTGTAATTAATGCAGTGGCATGTTGAGCCCTCAAACTGAACTCAAAAGGTGTAACTTTCTTCAAAACTTCGGCAATACGGCGATGCAAAATACGCTGTTTATCCTGAGAAATATCTCCCCGTATGGTTTCTCTCAAAAGCGGATGAATGAACTGAACGCTGTTCGTCTCCACCACAGGGATCAAATAACGTTCATAGAGTCGCGCCAGAACCTGTTTTGCCTGGCCAACAGAAAAATCTAAAACTTGCCTCACCAAATCAGGCTGAAACCGCTCTCCTAACAACGAAGCCACCTCAAGATATGCAGCCCCCTCTTTTTCTATCTTTCTGAGCCTGCTGATAAATATCTTCTTCATAGAATGTGGAATTTCAATGTCTTTATAATTCTTCTTAATACACCACTTCTGAGTCTTTTCATTAAATAAAAGCACATTATGGCTGAATAATTCTTTAATTAACTCCCTGATAAAAAATGGGTTCCCTTTGCTAATACGATAAACCCACTGACAGAACTCAGTTGACAGCTCTTCTTGAAAAATCTGGCAGATGAGTTTAATCGTCAAATTTGAAGAGAATCTTGTAAGTTTAACAGGACATAACTGTAAACATTCGTTTGTCAACAACCCCATACATCTTTGTTGTTCTAACAGAGACGTCGTTAAACATATAACGAAAAATATAGGTTTGTCCTCGATTCTTTCTATTATAAATTCAAGTAACTTCCTTGCTGAAGGTCGCAGAAGATGGGCATCATCGATAAAAATCAACATCGGTTTCAATCTCGAAATATTCTCGATTATCTGGTAAACTGCGGAGAAAAGTTCTTCTTCGTTAGATACAACTGGCTCTATTTCAACTGGATAGAATGTCCTTAATTGAGGCAATATTCTCAAGATTATCGGTGCTGTATCTATACTGATGAATTTTGTGATTATATGCGTCTTGTATGTAAAATTTTGCAGGGATTGGTCAATTATAGTATTAAAAGGTTCAATAAATGGACCACCTGTGTTGTATGCTCGCCCCTTAAAAATAAAAATATCAGAATGGTCGATATTATCTATGAACTCCTCAACCAACCTTGTCTTACCAACGCCATTTTCACCATATATCAAAACTGCACTTCCTTCGTTATTAAAAACCCTGTTAAAATGTTCACGAAGATTTAAAATTACCTCATCCCTGCCAACAAAAGGGATGGGTTCTCTATTCAGTAATCTGCGATAGGTAGTAATCGCCTTTTTACTATGATTAGAAACAGCCATACTCGAACACCGGTCTATTCTTAACAGCATACATAACAACATTCCTTGAATGTCTTAAAGATTTTTTGGTATTCAGAACAATCAAAACATTTTTCGCAGACAAAAATATCATAATCGCTCCAAAAATTGATTATTATTTATAATAAATAATTTAATCAAAATGTCAATTTACAAATTTACTCTTAAGTCTCGATTAAATTCATCGTAGTCCCCTGAATGCAAAACCATCCCAATCCCCGTCCAAGGAATTTATTCTATAGATTGCTGTAAAGTCTGTAAATAAGATGGCCAATCTTATGAGGTTCAAAAAATAGTTCTCCCAAGGAAAAATTAAATGTTCTAACCGACGAATAAGATATCTAAATAGAAAAGGGGCCGAGTCAGAGATCATCACTCCTGCTCGACCCCTGTTTTTTATTCCCTATTTAGTATGAACGATCTTCCTCACGAGTGAACCATCTTCGGTCTCAAGATAGCAGAAGTAGACACCATTTGAGATTAATGAACCGTTATCAGACTTACCATCCCATATAATTGTTTTTACACCGGGTTCTTCAACACCATTAACCAGAGTTGTAACCAACCTGCCCGTTACATCATAAAGGGCCAGCCTAACCTTCATCCTTGCAGGAAGCGAATATGAAATCTTTACCTGCTCAGTAAACGGGTTAGGCATACCCGGTGAAAGTGATATTGGCCGTGTTGATGTCAACCTCTGTTCATTAACCCCTGGAGTAATACCGTAGAAACCGGCAATCTTTACGATTGAGCGGTCCGGCCCCTGAGCAATCGTCACCCAGTAATTGCCATCCCTTGGATCATATTCAACACCGCGTGCATTCCAACCCGGGAACAAGACCCTTTGAATCACATCACCAAATTCCCTGTCAAGTTCATAAAGACCCACAGAATCGAGTGTTCCTCCGGAATTGAACGCAGTGTAGATAAGCAGAAGTGATGTATCAGGGTTGTTCGGTTCCAGGGCAAGACATCGGGTTGCATTCACAGCGTATAGAGGAACCGTAATCTGCAGATCCCAGTTGCCTAAGGTGTCGGTTCTGTAAATATAAGAACTTGTGTTATCAGTCATTCGGTCAGAAAGGTAAAGTAGTCGCGACGATTCAAGCCAGGCAAGGCCACAAGGATATGTGCTTGCAGGATTATTGAACTGTCTCAGGACATTACCACTTAAGTCGATTTTGTATACGCGTTTAGTATTACTACCAGCAAACCAGAGGGTGTTATCATAAGAACAGTATTTTATATCCGTACCCATTGTATCAGGAGCATTAATATAACCTAAGTAGGTGGCGTTACTATCTGAAGTATACATATAGATATGCTTCTCATAGAAGTTGGTGACATAGAGTCGATCATTATTGGGGTTGTATCCAAGACCATAGATGAAGTGGGTATCTCCGGGTTCAATCTCGAGCTGTTTTGGACCCCAGATCACCTGGAGACCACCAAGGCCAACCAACAGCTCAAATTCGATATCCTGGGTATAACCGCCACTACCAGTAAGATGTAAGACAAACGGAATTAAAGTTCCATCCGGGGTTGTGCTCGAAACTGAAAATCTGAACCTGCTTGAGCCGTTATGCCCACTGGCACCAACCGGAATGTCACCAAAATTACCCACAGAATCCAGCAGTGTAATATAAGGACTGGACTCTCTCAATGTTCCGACACAGCTTGTAACCCCGGCTGCAGAAGAGTTTACAAGGGTATCGGTTAGATAGACGGTCTCCCCTGGATCAATTCTGCCGTTACCATTTCCACCGGGTGAAGGATCTTCAATCAGATCACCGCTGATATGGAGAACAGGATCAGATAGATTACCCAAGCCACCAGATACCACCAGTGCAAATGGCTGCGGACCCTGAGGCACATTCTGACCAATCACCTCAATTGTCCAGATCCCGGTTTCAGGGACATCGCGCCGCACATTCTCCTCAACATTCCTCGTATCCCATGAACTGGGGTTGGGTATTGATTGACCTCCAGAATACTGGTTTCCACGATACTCTGTCGCATTTGGCCCGGTTACCCTGAGATTAAGATTATTAACAATCGCAGGATTTGCACCTGAAGCCGCATAATAGTCGGTCCAGACCAAAGTAATCTTCAATGGCTCTGACTGATTATTCACGGTTACCTGGAAATTCTTTGTCTGACCAGTGGAAACGCCAACCGTATCATCCCAGACCGCAAGTTGCCTGATATCGTTGGCAAAGTATAGGACATTATCGAGGCAGATCCTACCCCAACCGGTATTATTATCAGGAATTGTGCTCCCCTGAATATCAGGTTTTGCACCGTTAATAAGGATAGCCTTCACCATCGCGGCACTGATATAACTCCAGGCATTTGATGGGGTCTCAACTCCGGTAGGGTAAAAACCACTGGCAAAATAGTCCCTGACCAATGCCATATTACCACCGATACAGGGTGAAGCCATACTCGTACCAGACATCAGGGTATAGCTATCATCATTCGGTCCTACTGAAGATCTAAGATTTGAACCTGGGGCAGTGACAGTCGGTTTTATCCGATTGTCGGCAGTCGGACCCCGACTGGAGAAACTTGCCATCATATTGGCACCAGAACCATTCCCACAGGCTCCAGCAGTAATACAATCCTTTGCTGTAGCCGGCGGATGGACCGTTCCTGAACCCGGTCCATCATTACCTGCTGAGAAGGAAATCAAGAAATCCTTATGGTTCCACATAAAGATATCAACCATCCTTGCAGTGCTCGTATATGAATTACCTGATGTCTGACCCCAGGAGTTTGAACTTGACCTTGCTGCACCACCAGCATTCCCATTATATGGCGGGAGCCAGAGATTATCATAGTTACTGGGCAATGAAAGGCCACCCCAGTCATCACCGATATCTTCAAAATACATCTTTGCCTTAAACGGCATACCGTCGTCTGGTTCGGTTCCTCCGACATAGGAATCATCACCACAGATCGTGCCACAGGTATGGGTTCCATGCCAGGAACCATTTGCATTATCGCCGAAAGTTGCTGAGGAACCTGAAGGAATCTTATATGCAATAATCTTACGGTGATTTGGATAATCACCCACATTATTGATCGGATATGATGGGTCCCTTACCATATTATGAGATGTGAGGATTCCGGTATCACTGGTGGTTACAACCTGCCCCTCTCCATCGATACCTTTATTCCAGATCCGACGGCTGTTCTGTTTCCAGGTCTGGGTCACCCACTGGGCATTGGAATTGAATAGAACCGTCTCCATCCAAGGTTCGATCCACATTATTCCAGGTATGTGACTAAGTTCTGGGATCTTTGACCGCTCAGCCCAGATCTCGACCACCTTGTTATTCTCAGTTAATTCAACATCGAGCACTTCACAACCCATCCTCTTTAGTTCATTAACAACACCGTCCACATCTGCATCATTGAATAACAGAAGAATCATCTTATTCTCATCTCTTATCTCTTCAAATAGTGGACTTATCTTATAAGCAGGTTCATAGTTTCCAACCCAATTCACGAATGACAGACCTTCAATAATCGATTTTTGTGTAGGATTCAAACGGGCAATAAAGGTATTATAAGGAATATATTCGTCCAATCTGACCCCGTATGATTCAATCAACGCCTTCATATCATTAAAGACCGGGCCCTTTAGCTGAATTAAATAATATCCGGTCTCACCCCTGAGTTCCTCAGGAATAGCTGGAGTGCCCTGTTTTGGATTAAAGTGATAGCCGTTGATTGAGATGTAATCGTATTCTACCTGATATTGAGGTGTAAAATTTCTTGCAATCGGCGGATTAATTAACGGACTCCTTTCCTGTGGATGAAGACCCACCAACAATATGAGACACAGGCTTAATGACATATTACCTCCTTTCTTTTATGTTGGACGAACCTCCATTTTTAGGATTCCTCTTTTTGTTCTCACCTCCTTTCTTAGACTTAAATATTTCGTTTATTATAATAAATTATTAGAAGTTGTCAAGGTTAGAATTAGCCTTTTTTGCTCGATTCAACCAATACAAGCCATCTTTGTCAAAAGGACATTGGACACAATAGGCCCTGAGATAAAAAAGGGCATCGGCGATAAGCCCCTTTTTTAATAATAGCCTACCCCAGTAATACCAGATACAATCATCTTTCTGTCCCATTGAAATTGCTTTTTTGATGAGGTTAAACGCCTCTGCTTCTCTACCGGTGAATAGATTATTGAGGCCTTCCATATATAAAAATCTTTTACGCGTCAGGCCTAACATCTTTGTTTTATCGATTATTTCTCTTGCACCTTCATAATCGCCCTTCTCTATCAAAATCCTAATCGTATGGTAATATCCACCTTCATAAAAAGGAACCATCGCAATCACCTGACGGAATAACTTTTCCGCCTCATCAAGCTCTCCCTGCTCATAATGCTTCTTCGCCTGTCGGTAAATCCTTGTGGCACTAACACCTCTCTGTCCAACACCTGAATCCAATTTCTCAGGATGTTCTGCAAAGTAGAGGATTAACAGAAAACCATAGAGAAAGAGCAGAAGAAAATAGAACAATTCCTTCGGCCTTTTCTGTAGAACGATATATAACACAACAATAACAGAAAAAACTGCTCCCACAATAAAGAGTTTAATTGAACCGAAAAAGATTGGAAAGACAAAAAAGGAAAAACCAACAAATACCGCGGAAACATTCTTGCCCAGTAAAACCGGGATTGTAAACACCCCTTGCAACCTGTCAGCCTCAATGTCCTGAATATCTTTGGCAATAAAACCCAGGGTGACAGAGAGAAGCAAGGAATAAATAAGCCTTTGGGGAAATGCCAGGAATACACCCTCATCGCAAAATATTGTTAGACCCGTTGCAACACACAATAACGAAGCAAAGGCGATTATGAATGTCGAGAATAGTGGAATCTTCTTAATCCTTATACGGGGTGAAGAATAGATAAAGGCAGAGATGTGGATTAAAGAAACAAGAATAAATGCTGAGAAATTAAGACAGAGTCCGAACAGAAGTGAAAAAAAAATCAATAGTAACCCCCAGGTAAGATAGAATCGAGGTGCAATTGCCTCTTTCCCAATCAAGGGATTTCTTTTTCGAGTTATAGTATCTCCCTCCTTATCATAAAAATCATTGATTATTGCCTCTCCCTGAAACGACAGGAAACCAATAAGAAAAAGACCTAAGATGGCAAAGTAGTCAAAGAAGTTTCTAAAGGCATTAGGATATTCACTCCCGAATAGAAAATAACCAATATAAAATCCCAACCCGCACATAGCACCGTAGAAGACATTCCTTTCCCAGCGAATGGACCTTAGAAAAATAACGGTATTCCTAAAATCGTGCCTGAGTGAATAAAAAATTGATATAGGCAACAGGAGAAGAAGAAAGGTCATTGTGTATTTCTGGGTATCGGTAAGGAGAAACCCACCCTGGCGCAGATAAGTACCGACTGGGGCACCAGTTATAACATTCACAAGCAGGCTTGGAAAACCACCCAGGAGAACTATAGTTATGTAGGTTAAAACAAAAAGTAGAATTGATTTATGCAGAGACTTTGTCTTGATGTAACCGTAACCAGCAACACCGATACCGGAAAGAAGAAACACGACCCTCTGCCCCCAGGTTGAGTCTGGCACATCCTTCGGAGAAAAGGCGTTAATGAATATATTGAAGATGTTATCAGGGTAATGGAGATGATAACCGACCCCCTGTGATGTAATAACATCGATTATTGGGACGAGAAGAATAATACAAAAAAATGTCGAAAATATTTTTGTGGTTTGTTTAATTTTGGTCTTACATACCAAGGAGGTGAAAATCACAATTGTCAAAAAAATTGTGATATAAAATAGAGGAAGATGAAAAAAATAAAATATAAGCCTCTGATAAAAAAACGGACCAAATGCTATTGCCTTATAAATCTCAAGGATACCCTCCAAAAATGACCTTAAAAAAATCCAAGCAAGAAGTATGCCAAAAGAATAGAGCAGTGAATTTTCTCTTGATTCTATCTTTTCTAACCAGAGATCAATCTTTTTTATGGTTCTACCTCCTCGGCCAGGGTTTCAATAACCGCATAGCCAACCGTTATTCCCTCTTTTATAATCTTACATAAACCCTCCCAGTAGCTTGAACCACTAAAACAGTTAAACTGATAATATGAAAGAGGAACAATCTCGTATTGATTATCCATAACCTCGATACTCCATTTAACACCAAACCTTTTATTTCCACAACCTGTAATATATTCTTCCACACTGTATGTGACGGTATCAATATTACTTACCCTGCCATCTTGGTCAATAAAACAGGCGATTTTGTCTTCACTATATCTAAAGAGATAGAGCATTATCTCTGTATTATCAAATAGCCTAAGGCTAAACCAATCCCAGGGTCTTATCTTTTCAATACCCCACTGCCGATCAAACCACGCCTCTCCCTCTTCGAACAGGGTATCAGAAGAATTAGAAAAAAGTAGACAACCGAAAGAACGCATCCTTGTAAACGATAGATAATAGAACTCCTTGCCATTCTCTTTGTCGTTGCCGAATGAAACAAGTCCATCCCTGCCATAAAAAACCGGTTTCTTGGATAATACAGAAACGATATTGTAGCTAAACTCACCGGTATGGGCCATGACCGTAAGCGTCTCGCCCCTGAATAGAATCCAGTTATCCCTATTAAAGAATATGGTGTCTCCTTTTTCACCGCATTCTGATTTACCTGCCAGCTTTGTATCATAGAAAAAATAGTGTTTATCCGATGAAAAATCGTGGAGGACAAGGTGCAAAGTATAGCTTTCAGGTTTACCCCTGCGATGGAAAAGGGTCCACTGAAAGAAAAATAGAGAGTCATTCTTTTTTAGATATCCACTCTCATACCACCACTCGATGATGCCACGGGATTGTGGTGCCCAGACACTTCTAATATTGTTGTCTTTCTGTAAAGATATCAGCAAAACAAGTCCCAGAACACCCATAAATTTATTCTAATGAAAATCTTTACAATGTCAACAAACTTTCTCCACCCCTAATTTTATGGAAACCTTATCAGATATTGGAATGTTCAAATATCCTATTATCCAACTTCGGTCTTCTTGTAAATTGGCTAACCAAATATGTGGCAAGGAATGAGAATATGAAACCGGGAATGAGTTCGTAAAGGAGTGACTTCAGAACCGGGACATTATACCAGACAACAATCGTTACTGCGCCAACGATCATACCAGCAAATACACCCAGCTTAGTTGTCCGCTTCCATAGAAGTGATAAAATGAGCGGTGGACCAAACGATGCGGCAAGTCCTCCCCAGGCATACAGCACAAGCCAGTATACAAGTTTTTCTGCACCAATTCCAAGAACAAAGGCGATGATTGCAATCACGATGGTAAAGCCCCTTGCCAGTCTTACAAGACTCTTCTGGCTGGCCTGTGGATTGATTATCTTACGATAAATATCCTCGGTTATTGCAGAAGTAGCGACGAGTAGTTGTGAATCCACCGTGGACATCATCGCTGCGGTGGCAGCAGCCAGGACAAAACCGACAAACCACTGCGGTAATATCCGACTTGCGAATGCCAGGGTTACATGTTCAGGGTCGGTTATTACACCCCGAAGATGTGGTATGGCGAAGAATCCAAGAAATATTGCAGCAAAGACTGCAAATGTGGTCCAGGTCATTGCAATAAAGGCAGCCTTACGCACCTCGGTTTCATCCTTAAGGGCCATATAACGCATCACAATATGGGGTTGCCCAGGATAACCTAAGCCAATCGCCAGGCCACCAAGGATCAAGCCTAAATATAATGCGGTTCCGGTCTTACCTGCGGAAAGCATAACCGCCTTGGGGTCAATCGCACCAACACGCTCAGCAACACCACCAAACCCACCAAGCGATATAAAACCGACAATACATATCACAATAAGGGCAATAACCATAATCAAACCCTGGATGAAATCGGTCCAGGATTCCGCGATGAAACCGCCTGCCATAGTATAGAACAGTATGATACTCAAACCGATTGCCATTCCAACAATGGGGTGAATGCCAAATGTCGATGAAAGGATTTTACCCGCACCCACGACCTGGGCAGAGACATATAGGGTAAAGAAAAAGACGATTAAAACCGACGAAGTAATTCTTAAAAGATGGCTCTGGTCATCAAACCTTGATTCGAAATAGTCAGGAAGGGTAAGGGCGTTGAATCGGCCGCTCAATCGACGAAGGGGTGTGGCAATCATAACCCAGTTGAAAAGGCTACCCACCCAGACACCAATCCCGGCCCAGATGGCACCGATGCCGATCTTAAACGCCTGACCCGGAAGCCCAATCAGCAACCAGGCAGACATATCAGTTCCTTTCTCAGAAAGGGCAAGGACCGGGGTCCAGAGTTTTTTTCCTCCGAGGATGAAATCGTCCAAGGATTTTGATGCCAGACGCGCAGTTACAATTCCTGCAACCACCATTCCGACCAGATAGGCGATAAAGACATAAAGCACTATGCCCATAAAACCGCACTATTATACTGAAGATATCCTAATCGTCAAGGAATTTATTGGTCTGTCTCTGTTTATACTATAAATTGGTAATCTTAAAGATTACCGTTCCACCTTTGGTATATTCACAGGGATCAAGGCACTGAACAAAACACGCATCCTTACCCAGTCCGAGTTCAGCTGGAGAAATCCCCCGACTCAGGGCAACATAATAGGGCATTATTGCACTCAGTGAATGTAAACAGAGCTCGATATCGGATTTCAATCTATAGCCATCAAGGATTTTGAAACTATCACCCTTTTTAAAAACCGGACATTCACCCCTGATTTCAACAACCTCAATCTGTAGATCCACGGTCTATTCGAAGATGATTAACTGCTGCTCTATTGAACGGTATTTGTTATATATCTCCTGCAATGCTCGAAATTCATCTGGCTGAAAATCGGCCTTTTTGAAGACGAACCTCTTTTCAATCTTCACCATACCATCTTCTGAAGTATAGGCGGCCTTTGCCAGAGCATAGGAATTTTCTACGGATATTTCAGAAGGTAGATAGACGAC
>MUKB01000047.1 GCA_002049785.1 Caldifarciminota bacterium 4484_100 | reverse complement strand
ATTTCAACGATAATGAAAGAACCTATGGTCATTAGAATTCTCAGCGAATCAGCAAAAAAGGAACTTTAACCTTAATATCCTGCCCTTCTTAGGTCTTCTTCTTTAAATCCAAAATAATGGCCGATTTCGTGAATCAGGACCCGCCTTATCCATTCTTTCAGTTCTTCTTCATTATGGCTCAGTGCGAAAAATTTTGGGAAGAGTTTTTATCTCCTCCCGGACAATCTTTTCAAATTCCTCTCTGTCCATTGAGGGATTTAAAAATTACATTTGCAATATTCTGGGCAGAGTTCTTCTTGGCAAGGTTTCTTAAATTTTTTCTCATTTCAGACATCTTTTCAGGACTATTCAGTAGATCGGACAATGTTGATTTAGCATTTTTGTTGTTCAATCTTCGTGCGGCATTATGTCGGATAAAGAAGTCTTCATTCTTATCCTCAAGACCAACGATTGAATTGGCAAATAGCAGACAGGGTCCAACCTTGGTTGCCTCGGTGGTGGTAATACCACCAGCCTTGGTAATTAGGATATCGCATATACTTAACAGGTCATAGATATTTTTTATCATTCCGTATGTTTTCAGGTTTGCCCGACCTCTTAACCTTTCAATCTTTTTTCGCGCGGAACTATTTTCACCACATAAGACAAGAAGGTCGTAATCGAAATCGACAATCTTCTGAACCAGACTGAACCATTCTCCTCCAAATACCCTGCTTCCCATAACCACAGCACAGATGCGATTTTTTTCCAAACCAAAACTCTTTCGCGCCTTGTCCTTATCAATCTCCGTCTCAAGCTCCTGGCCTACAGGGATACCGAATGGGTAAATCTGATTTCTGCTTGGACCATAGGATAGGAGCTGGTCAATTAATGATTCATGGGGAATAAAGTAGTGGTCAATCTCTTTATTCACCCAATGGGGATGGATGTAGTAGTCGGTTATTACGATACCGAGTTTGTATCGATATCTTTCTTTATATAGAGCGGAGAAGTATCCTGGTGAAAAGTGGGTGCAGAGGATATATTCGGGTGAAAGCAGTTCTCAGACCTTATCTGCGCCTTCGGAGTTAATCTTGTTAAAGCCTGTTCCACTGCTCCGGCTGCCTTAATATGACCTGAACCTACAGGCACAGATAAAACGAGAATTCTCATTGCGGAAATTATACTCATTTCCCTTGACTTTTCAAGGATAATCTTTATAATTTACTGAGGTGAATATGAAGAAGGCATTAACGATAGCTATTTTTTTCTCGGTTTTTATCTTTAACTGCACCCAGGAGCAGGGTGAACCATATTTCTGTCACCTTTATGGTTTTTTAAAGAGTGCTGAAGATTCTTTGGGTGTGAATAGCATCTTACTTCAGATCAAAGATTTAGACCCCGATAATACTCATAAATATCGGATTCGAGAAACCACGACAAGGACAGTCGATTCGCTTGCAGGTTTCTTTGAGATGGATAGTGTCTGTTATGGAACGACGACAATGGAAGGAGAGTTTGTTCAGATATATGTTGACAGCACAAAGAATCCAGACTGGGCGACCCAACTCTGGATTCCTAAGATCTGGTCTGAGGTTGAAACATTGACTCTGTATCTGTATAGATAGAATGGAGCTTCGCGAAGAAAAAAGGAGATGGTTAAGTAGGAACATCATTTTTCTTGGACTGGTCAGTATGTTCACCGACCTCTCTACAGAGATGGCCTATCCTGTGATTCCATTGTTCCTGAAGGATGTCTTGAAAGCTCAACCACTCTTTATCGGATTGATTGAGGCGATCGCTGAAGCAACCGCCAGTATTCTGAAGTCGTTCTCAGGGTATATCTCGGACCGCTTTCGAAAGAGAAAGTTGTTTATTCTCATCGGTTATACATTATCCGCATTTGTCAAACCGTTGCTTGCCCTGGCAACTATGGGCTGGCATGTTCTTTTGGTGCGATTCGCAGACCGTTTTGGTAAGGGGATAAGGACCGCCCCGCGCGATGCCTTGATTTCAGATTCCGCACCCAGGAAATTCTGGGGTCGAACCTATGGGTTTCATCGTGCTGCAGATACCCTTGGCGCTGTCCTGGGTCCTCTGACTGCATTTATAATTATCGGTCTGTTTAAACAGAACTATCGCATTCTTTTCGGCGCAGCATTTATACCCGGGCTGATTGCAGTCGGTTTGATTATTTTTGGAATAAAGGAGATCGTTCCTCAGACAAAAAAGGTATTCAGATTCTCATTCAACAGATTGAGCAGAAAATTTAAACTCTTCCTTCTGATAATGGTTCTATTCACCTTAGGGAATTCCTCAGATGCATTTTTACTATTGAGGGCCCAGGAGATTGGGGTGCAGCCAGCAACAATTCCCCTGCTCTGGCTTGTCTTCAATACCGCATATTTTCTGTGGTCATATCCTGCCGGAATCATATCGGATCGGATTGGGCGTGTTAAGACAATCTTTTTTGGTCTGTTCATCTTCTCTGGAACCTATGCAGGCCTTGCCCTGACCCATAAACCGCTTCTGGTCTGGTTAATCTTTGGCATCTATGGTCTCTATTATGGTTTTACCGTGGGTAACCAGCGTGCCTTTGTTGCCGACCTTACGGATGCTGAAATCAGGGCCACTGCGTTTGGTGTCTATTATGCAATTCTGGGGTTGACTTTACTACCAGCAAACCTTTTGATGGGGTTTCTCTGGCAGAAGTTCGGTTTTCAGACCGCACTTTATGTCGGTTCTGGGCTGGCAATGATTTCAGGGATACTACTTTTATCTCTTTCCGATTTTTTTAAAATCAAAAGAGATTCAAGGAGGGCAATATGAAAATATCATCGAGATTCCGTTATGGTTTGAGGTTATTGGTTGACCTTGCAATGAAATACGAGAAAGGTCCTTTGCTCCTCAAGGATATTGCTGAGTGCGAGAAGATTTCAAAAAAATATTTAGAACAGATTGTGATTTCACTGAAGAATGCCGGGATGATTCGCGCGACAAGGGGTTTTAAGGGAGGATATTATCTTGCTAAACCTCCTGAGGAGATAAAGATCATTGATGTCTATAAACTTCTCGAAGGTTCTTTTGCACCGGTTGACTGTCTGGATAACCCTGATATCTGTTCCCTGATTGACAACTGCCCGAGTCGTGCGCTCTGGGCAAGATTGGGAGACGCGATTAGAAAGACATTCGAGAACCTTACTTTAGAGGATTTGAAAAAGACCCGGTGGTGTATGGACGAGAAAACTTAATCTCGGGCTAAGATTTTTGTCAGATAGTCGTATTCGATATTGACCTTCATCCCAGTCTTGAGGCTACCCAGGGTGGTTTGTTTGAGAGTATAGGGGATCAGGGAGACCGAGAATAGATTATTATTGTATTTAGAAATCGTCAGGCTCACACCGTCGACTCCGATTGAACCTTTTGGAACCAGATATCGCACATTGTCCCTTTTTATCTGGAAGTAGTATTCATTTGCCCGAATGCGAATCAGTTTTGCCACCTCATCAATATGGCCCAGGAGAATATGTCCTCCGAGACGGTCACCAAGACGCAGGGCACGTTCAAGGTTCACATAATCGCCTGCCTGCCACAGGTTCAGGGTTGTATCGGTTTCTGTCTGTGCCATCGCTTCAACAACAAAGCCTTTCTTATCCTTTTGAGCGATGGTAAGACAGACACCCTGGACTGCAATACTTTCACCTTCCTGCACATCAAGCCGGGATGTGATGTGAATGCGGCGCACCCGGGACTTTATGATTCGGTCAATCCGCGCCTTCTCTTCAATTATTCCGGTAAACATGATATAGTTTATCACCTCCTATCTTTTCCGGGGCTACACCACTTAGCAACTTTTGGTCAAGCTTCAACTCGATACCCCGGTCTATTATCTTCGGGGCAACAAAGAGATAGAGTTCATCATAAAACCCTGTGTCTATGAACTGATTAAATAATTTTGCTCCACCTTCAACCATTACTGCCCCAATCTTTAAGCGGGCCAGGGATTTGAGTATCTCAGGTAATGGATAATCATATCCATCCAGAAAGATAAATTCCACACCCTGATCAGATAGTTTTTTTACCTTTTCCCGGGGACTATTTTTACTGGTGATGACGATACGTCGGGCATCAGGGATAAGAAAATGGGCGTCCTCAGGTATTTTAAGATGAGGGTCAATCACAATCCGTGCAGGGTTAAATCTGTTAACCAAGCGGTCGGTGAGATATGGGTTGTCAATGAGCAGGGTATTGATTCCAATCATTACCGCACCAATCTGACTGCGTAATGAATGGACATATCGACGCGCCGGCATCGATGTTATATACTTTTGCGGATATCCAGATAACCTCATATCCTCAGAAACTGCAATCTTCAATATCACATAGGGAAGGTCCTCTTTAATAAACTTATAGTACCAGCGATTCAGGTTGTCGGTCCAGTCTTTTAATATATCCTTAACAACATCAATACCTGCTTCACTTAAATATTTTATTCCCTGTCCATTTACCCGGGGATTGGGATCAATCGCCCCAATAACTACCCGGGCAATCCCCGCTCTGATGATTGCATTAACACAGGGTGGGGTAAGGCCAAAACAGGAGCAGGGTTCTAAATTGACATAGAGGGTGGCTGATTTTGCCGCTGACCCGGCCTGGGTCAGGGCAACTACCTCGGCATGGGATTCACCCAGCTTACGATGGAAACCCTGGCCGATAATCTTTCCATTTTTGACAATCACCGCACCGACAAGGGGATTAATACCGGTCCTGCCCCATCCCTTTTCCGCCAGAAGATTTGCATAAGCCATAAAGGTTTCGTCATAGGCCCTGGTAATGTCCATTATTGATTAATTATAACCGACCAGGATTTTAAGTCAACAGATTCGGGGCAGGCCTTCGGCCTCTAACTGAAGCAGGGGATGGATTCCACCGATTGTCGTTTTAATCCATACCCCGGTCGGTTTCTTCACGACACGACCGATTATCGCGGCATTTCTACCTAAGGGATGTTTTTTTATCTGCTTCAGTATGCGCTCTGCAGAACCCTTTTCAACGATTGCGATAAACTTACCCTCATTGGCAATATACAAGGGGTCCAGTCCCAGGATCTCACTCGCCCCGCGCACCTCCTTTTTTATGGGTAAATTTATTTCGTCAAGCATAATGCCTAAGTCTTTTCCTGCAACTGCCTCATTCAGCACCGATGCAACCCCACCCCGGGTTGGGTCGCGCATAAAATGGATTCTGGCATTATTTTGAAACAGACGATCTGTTATCAAATTTACCGGTGCGGTATCACTTTTGATACTGGCAATAAGACCCAGTTTCAGTCTCTCATTCATAATTGCAATGCCATGGTCACCAATTGTGCCGCTGATTATAACCCTGTCACCGGGTCTGATTCTGTCCCGGGAGAGGTTTAGCTTTATGACACCTATTCCCGATGTCGTGATGAAAATTTTATCCGCCTTCCCTTTTTCTACAACCTTGGTGTCACCACAGACCACCTGAACTCCAGCACTTTTTGCAGAATGGGCTGCAGAATCCAGGATTTTTTCCAATTCAGCAAAGGGTAAACCCTCTTCAATAATCAATGAGAATGAGATGAATTTTGGTATTGCACCCTTCATTGCAAGATCGTTCACGGTCCCATTTATCGCTAAAGCACCGATGTCACCACCAGGAAAGAAGATCGGATTAATCACATAGGAGTCTGTAGTAAAGGCGAGGTTATATGAGGTTAGTTTCAGCTCCGCAGAGTCTTCAAGTTTTTTTAAAGTCTTATTCTTGAAATATTTCAGTATTACATCGTTTATCAGTTTCGAGGTTAATAACCCGCCTGAGCCATAACCCAATTTGATGGTCTTTTCTTTCGATTTTTTCATTCAGAGTTCAATTGTATAGGTGTCCCTGAGAAATCCCCGGGCATTATGATTTTCTTTAAATCTACCTAATCCCCAATTCGGTTCCATATTGAGGGTGAAGGTGCCCAGGTCGAGATATTTGAATCCCTGGAGTCTTGCCCATTTTATGATTTCATATAAGAGGAGGTTTACCGGACGATACTGTTGATATCGATTATTGTGGCTGATATAGAAGGCGAGAATAACATTCGGGTTTGCGACGAATAATACAATTCCTCCGAGCATCAGGTTATCAAGATATGCAGCGAAGAGGATAATCTTATCCAGTAGAAGCCTTTTTAATCGTTTTAGTTCTTCAAGGGTATGGGTAGGTTGAACATTGTGTCTCATCCCGAGATTATGCTCAAGGATTTTATAAAATTTCTCAAAGTCATCGGATATCTTTACTTCTACCCCTTCGCGCATTGCCTTTTTTGTAGAACGTCGGGCATTGGGCTTAAAGGTGAGAAGGGGTTCAGGGTTTTTTAGGGGTATGACTGCGGTGACCTCACGCTTCTGGTATTGAAAACCTGCCTTGAGCAGGGCAAAGTCGATATACTGGTTGGGTTCGCGATAATAGATTAAAGGGGTCTGGGTCAAGGTAATTTTTTTATAGCCTGCACTGCGAAAATATTCGACCAGGTGTTCAACCATTATACAGATACGGTGGATCCCCAGATTCGGTTTAAGCACGAAACCTCCATAGGATGCGCCTTTGTGCGAGATGATGGCTCGGTCTTCTTCCACCGCCGGGAAAAGTGCAATAATGTTGTCCTTCTCGGTAATAAGAAGATGATGTTCTTTGAATCGGCCTTTTGGATGATATGAAAGAAACTTCAGGGTGTGAAAGATTGTTCCATTGTTTGATTGCTGAACAAAATCTTCCCAGGCGGAGTGTAATTTTTCTTTTAAGATATAAATCTTCATCGGACTTTAATTATATTCACAATGGAAATAAATGCAAGGGTTCGATTATTCAAAATTGGACGGTAGAAAATAGGGGTTGAAAAAACTTTTTATTGGACGAGCGCGACTTTTTTCACTACTTGATAATCGTCATCTACAAGCCTGGCACAAACATCATAAATTTTAATACCAACTTTTCTTTTATCGGTTAACCTGCCGAACCAAATCTATCGGGGTGGGACTCCCTCGGCTATATCCTTCCCAGCCCGCAGACCGTCCCGGTCTGCGGTGAAGGTCAGTATGACAAGCACACCATTTCGAATTTCGGAATAAAAAAGAATGTCACCCCGAACCCTGTGCTGAAGTAGTTCAGTATCGTTTCTTTCTTTGTCACCCTGAACTTGTTTCAGGGTCTCAATCTTTTCAAGCAGAGAAACGAGAAAAACCAGAGAAACCAAAAAACCGGAGATGCTGAACCAAGTTCAGCATGACAGGATAAAGGCATTTCGGATTTCGGAATTGAATATTGATGCTTGATGCTCGATTCTGGATAATAACATTGTCATTCTGAACCCTGTGCTGAGGAATCTCAGTATCGTTTCAGGGTCTCACCACAGCAGTTTTTATAATGTTTAGATTCGACCCCGCGACGGAGATGTTGATTTTATTGGATGGTTCATTATAATTTCTTATGCAGGATAATATCAAGGCCTATTCCCATAAGGAATTGAGAAAATTGATGGAAGGATTGGGCCTGGGTGCGTATCGGGGTGACCAGATTTTTAAATGGCTCTGGCAAAAAGGTGTGACAGATTTCAGCTCGATGACCGATATTGCAAAGACCTGGAGGGAAAAATTGAGCCAGAGATTCTCCATTGAAGGGTTGAGTTTGGTCAAAAGGGTGGTCGCCCGGGATAAGAGCCAGAAGTTTCTATTTCAGACTGCAGACGATGAATATCTTGAGTCGGTATTTATTCCTGAATTGAGGAGACAGACCGTTTGTGTCTCTTCCCAGATCGGTTGTCCTCTGGGATGCCGATTCTGTGCTACTGCCTTGATTCCATTCAGACGGAATCTTGCCGGCTATGAGATTGCGGAGCAGATTCAAATTATCAAAAGATATGCAGAGACAAAGGTTACCAATGTAGTTTATATGGGTATGGGTGAGCCTCTGTTGAATCTAAAAGGTCTCTTTGAATCCTTGGAGATTATCTGCTCTTCATTCGGTCTTGGTATTGGCCAGCGTCATATTACTGTATCCACAGCGGGTATTATCGATGGGATTACCGCCCTGCTCAATTCCCCTTTTAAGGTGAAGCTTGCAATTTCGCTCAATTTTGTTGATGAAGATATGCGGGCGGAGATGATGCCGGTGACGAGAAAAAATCGATTGAAGGAGCTTTTGAAACTTGCGCGAAGATATTCTTATGAGAAGCACTGGGTGACTTTTGAGTATGTTTTGATCCAGGGAATCAATGATTCATTGAAGGATGCCCGGCGGCTATTGAGATTGATAAGGGATATCCCCTCAAAGATAAATCTGATTCCTTATAATCCACATCCCCGACTTCAGTTCAAACCACCGGCCCAGAAACAGATAACTCAATTTTATCAATATCTGCTTTCATCACCCCATACTGTTGTTCTGCGGAAATCCCGGGGCAAGGAGATTCTTGCGGGTTGTGGTCAGCTCGCACTGGACTTGACAGGAGCGAAAAATTTGCTATAATAGGACAGTAAATTAACTTCCAACTCAGGGTCGGTAATAAAATTTACGAAAGGAGGTGATTGGTGATGAAATGCCTGATAATTGCAAGTGGTCAAGGGACACGCCTTGCTTCCAAGACCGATCTAAAACCCCTGGCATCCCTTGTTGGTATGCCTTTGATTGCCCGAGTAATCCTGAGCGCAAAAAAGGCCGGCCTTGATGATTTTTATGATGCAATTAAAGAAAATTTTGTATTACTGATGAGTGATCATATTTTTAATGAAATAATTATAAAAAAGTTAATGGCACAGGAAGTTGAACCGGGCGAGGTTATCTTAGCAGTCGATAAAAATATTGATAATGACCTTGTTGATAAACACGATGCAACCAAGGTTTTGCTTGATGGTGATAGAATACTTGATATTGGAAAAGAGGTTGAGGAATATAATGCCTATGATACCGGAATCTTTCTCTGCACACCAGGACTATTTGATGCCCTTGAGGAGAGTACACGCCAGGGTGACACAAGTCTATCCGGTGGTATCAGGGTACTGGCCAAAAAAGGAAGGGCGCGGTTCTTTGATATCGACGGTAATTTCTGGATCGATGTTGATGACGAGGCCCGGCTTGAACAGGCTGAGCGGTGTTTGATTGGTGTGTTGTTAAATAAAACTACCGATGGTTTTATTTCCCGTTACATAAATCGACCAATATCAAGACAGATAACCAAATTGCTGGTCAAGACCCGAATCAGCCCGAATTTTGTCTCCTTAAGCTGTTTCCTCGTCTCAATTCTTGGCGCAGGATTCCTCTTTCTTGGTGGTTATATAAATTTACTGATCGGGGTGTTTTTGGCCCAGTTCTCTTCAATCCTGGATGGATGTGATGGTGAACTGGCCCGATTGAAATTTATGGAATCGGAATTTGGTGGATGGTTCGATTCGGTTCTGGACCGCTATGCAGATGCACTCCTGCTACTCGGCCTTACCTTCTATTCTTATAATACCTATCCTCATCCAAAGGTCTGGCTGATGCTCGGTTCCCTGGCAATTATCGGTTCTCTGATCAACAGTTATACTGCAGTGCGCTACGACCGGTTCATA
>MUKB01000046.1 GCA_002049785.1 Caldifarciminota bacterium 4484_100 | reverse complement strand
ACCAAACTTACATCTGTCCGATATGGAATACCGAACTTAATATCAACGGCATCTCTGCACGGATTTGAGATTAAAGTCACAAACTGAATCCCATTTACCTGCTCCTCGGCTATCCCAACAATCAGATTGAATGAGTAGTAACCATAACTCGGTGCACCGATCGGATCGCAACCCTCATTCGGGGTAATCCAGTTATCCTGGGCCCAGAGATAATAATCAATCTTATCACCCAGCGACTGGGCAGGAATTGTTGCTGAATAAACATCATTGCCCTGAGCCGACATCACCAGCTCCTGCCAGGAACCATTGTTGACCCGATAATAGAGTTTTGCATAATCCACACCACTTGTATCAGTAATTGTTGAGTGAACCTCAAAGGGTCCGGTGTAACTTGTATCTGGCCAGACCGTAGTATTGGTAAAGTATGGAGACTCATTGTCCCGTGGTATACCGATGATAAAGTCATCGATAAACCAGTCTGTATAATCCTGAAAGAATGAATTGGCGTCAAGCAGGAACCTGACTTTGACATTGGTGCTGATATAAGGTGATAAAGAAAATAGCTGCTCGGTCCAATCAAGAGTATTACCATCCTGCCAATTATAAGTCCAGATATCACTCCAGGAAGAACCACCATCGGTCGAAATCTGCACCGCACAGGCATCCATAAAGATTCCTTGGTCAAAATCATAGCGGTGCCAGAACGCGAGTTGTGGATCATTGAAGGGTGTCAGGTCAACTCCATTCTTTAGGGTGAGGGTGGTCGCATTATCAAGTGGTGCACCACTATACGCTGAATGCGTAGGCGAATGGGCGTCCTGGGTCGAGCGCACCCAGTTACCGGTTACATTCCAGTAATTAGGAAAACTGTCAATGCCACCGCCATATTCAAAATCGTCCTCATAAATTACATAGGGACCGGGTGCTGTACCCACTGTAAGGGTGAATTTGGCCGTGGCGCTGAATCCGCCATCACCTATAATTGTCAGAACAAATGTAACCTGATGTCCCTGGGGAGTGAGATCATGTGCAGTAATGGTATAGGCAGAACCTGAATTCTGGCCAGACTGTCCTGGAGCGATACTACCGTAATACCCACTGTCTGCCTGAATCGTAATATAGTTATCATCAGTAGAAAGAAATGCGACAACGTTGTTGATTGCATTACCGGCGATTCCTTTGTTCGCTAAGGTTACAACCATATCTGCCGTCTCACCTGGGTCAAGTTGACCATTACCACCATCATTGATGGTGTGACTCACATATTCAATCCAGGGACCAACGACTTTTATTAAATATAGACACATTGGAATTGCCTCAGCCAGATGATTCGAGATTTCGCTCTCCTGCCAAAAGGCCTCACCAATCTCAAAGGTGAATCCGAGACACTTGGGTTTGCTCGACTGCTCACCATATTCCCAATCATCCGAAGTTCCATTACAGGCATAAAGAATTTCTGGTGCGGTACCGTAGTTATATACCTCGCCGGTAGCATCAAGTGGAAATTGGGCCATATCCGCACATAGCTCACGAAATAGTGAATCATCCGGAGTGAACTCAAGCCGGTAGTCCCACGGAATAAGAATTAAATTACTATAACTGTGCATATCAACATTGACAATAAATTGATGGCTATTGTACAGATCCCTTAATGCTTGGGTACATGGTTCAGAAAAGGGCGCTGGCCCACGATAGGTTTCAGAACTGGGATCAGGTGAAGAACCACTGTTATCATATCCCCATTGATAGGCATAATTACGATTTGGATCCACTCCATAATCACCACCACCATTGTCCCTTCGATTCTTACGCCACATCCCACCGCCACCAGGATTGGTCTGCTCATTATAGAGATAACCATCCGGATTCACCACCGGCACAACCCAGATTTGACGATTATCTACTAAATAGGTAATTTCGGAATCACTCCCATAATCCTGGCATAACTTTCTGATTAACTCAACTGCCACATTGCAGGTAATTGGCTCCCGGGCATGATGAACCCCAGTAAAGAGAATCTCAGGTTCATTCTCCTGCTGGGTGGGATTATCCGAAATCTTCATAGCCCAGACCTTATTACCATCCCAGGTTGTATATCCAAGGTCAATCCGTGCGGTAGTTATATTCGGATAATTGTTGTGCAGGGAATCGAGAATCGCCATCGCCTCAGAAAATGTATAATAGTCACCAAAATTTCCCCGACCACTCATCCGTGAGGCATAATATCTTTCCATATCCTCAATCACAACCTCAACTGGAATATCCAATTTCCTTATCTGCTCAAGCTCTCTGGGATGAACTACAATCTCAAATCTTCCCGCTCGATCTACCCGAACGATATCAAGACAAAGTTTAAGAAGCTCGGACTTCTGCATTGGGTTCAAGCCAGTTTCTGTTCTAACCAGGATATATCGAGAATGCTGGCTTAAACCAAGCGAAATTATAATGGCTAAAAAAACTATCAATCGGTTCATCGTCTCCTCCTAATAAATAATTGGGTTAAAGGAGCTGGGGTCAACCAGCTCCTTTAACCTGGAGTATGGATGATACCGTTCTCATTTAACCAATATCAATTTTTCTATCCGGCTATAGGATTCTGCAGTGAATTTGAGGAAGTAGATACCGGAAGGACATTTTCTCTGCTGCTCATCAATCTGAGTCCACTGAATATGATATTCGCCAGGGTTTAATCTTTTATCTATCAATTTCGCCACCCGACGTCCTGTCACATCATAGACCGCCAGATTGACCTGTATCTTTTTTGGAATACTGAATCTAACATCAACTGGACCACGGGTGGGATTGGAGACTAAGGGCATAAATTGAATGCCCTTTGTTCGGTCTTCACTTATCCCAACAATCAGGTTGAATGAGTAGTAACCATAACCCGGTGCACCGATCGGGTCACAACCCTCATTCGGGGTAATCCAGTTATCCTGGGCCCAGAGATAATAGTCAATCTTATCGCCCAGCGACTGGGCAGGAATTGTTGCTGAATAAATATCATTACCCTGGGCCGACATCACCAACTCCTGCCAGGAACCATTGTTCACCCGATAATAGAGTTTTGCCTGATCCACACCGCTCTCATCGGTAATTTTAGATTGAACCGGGAATGGACCGGTATAATTTGTATCTGGCCAGACCGTAGTATTGGTAAAATAAGGCGGTTCATTATCCGTAGGGGTGAAGAGCTTAATGTCATCGATGAACCAGTCGGTATAGTCCTGGAAAAATGTATTGGCATCGATCAAGAACCTGACCTTGACATTGTTACTGATATAATTACGCAAAGAAAATGTCTGCTCAGTCCAATCAAGGGTATTACCGTCCATCCAATTATAAGTCCAGACATCACTCCAGGAAGAACCGCCATCGGTCGAAATCTGAACCGCACAGTCATCCATAAAGATTCCTAAATCAAAATCATACCGGTGCCAGAGCCCGAACTGTGGATCACTGAATGGTGTCAGATCAACCCCATTCTTTAAGGTGAGGGTGGTTGCATTGTCAAGTGGCGAACCGCTATATGCTGAATGGGTGGGCGAATGGGCATCCTGGGTCGAGCGGGCCCAGTTGCCGGTTGCATCCCAGTAATTTGGAAAACTATCAATACCACCACCATACTCAAAGTCGTCTTCATAAATGGCCGTGGGTGCTGGAGCCGTGCCAATTGTTATCGTATAATACAGCGTATCATCAAAATCCAGGGTATCATTTTCACCATCAGCATGTAGCACAAGGCCGATCCTGGCTGTATGTCCTTGAGGGGTTAAATCATGGATTAAAAGTAAGAATGGACTACCTGAATTTGATGCGGTCTGGTCCGGAGCAAGGTCTCCGAAGAAATAGGTCTCATTCTGTATCGTAACATAGTTGTCATAGGATTCTAAGGTCCCGGTCGTATTATACGCATCTGCACCACCAATGTTCTTTATTGTCACGACCATCTCTCCAGTCTCACCAGGTTCTAACAGACCATTGCCGTTACCACCCGGAGGAGGGTCAGTAATATCCCTTTGTAACAGGGATATCCAGGGCTGATTAACAGTGGGTGTGGACTGCAATGCCTTCCAGACATTTAATCTTCCCCAACCATAGGTATTGTTTGGATAAGGAGCACCCTGGGAAGGCTGATCCACATTGTCCAGTAAAATGCTATAGATCATCTGCGGTGTAAGGGTTGGATTTTTCTGACACAGGATTGCAATTGCACCAGCAACATGGGGTGTTGCCATTGAGGTACCATTCAATGTATGGTAACCTCCACTACCATCACCCTTGGCTGAATTGATATTTACACCTGGGGCCGAAATCTGCGGTTTGGTCAGGTTCCAGTCATTCCTTAACCAGGTTGATGGGTCATTGAATGGTACCTGGTCTGGTGCTGGACCCCGAGATGAGAAATTGGCAATATCATCATTTGAATCTGTTGCACCCACACCAATGTTATTTGAATAACTGCCTGGACAACCAACAGTGTTCGGGTTAGGTCCATTATTTCCATTGGCAAACACCGGGACAATCCCGATTGATATATATGTCCGCATAATTGGGTAGAAGAATGTATCGGCTCCGTTTGAGCCACCCCAGGAATTTGATACCGCCTTAATATCCACAGAATCCTTCAGATCAGCCATAAACTGGAGACCCTGGAGACATTGATCATAGGTTCCTGAGCCACTGGAATTGAGCATCTTGGCAGCAACATATTTGGCTTCTGGAGCCACACCGATGTCAGATTGAAAACTACCAAACCCATCACCACCCAGGATTGTGCCCATACAATGGGTACCATGCCAGGTTCCGGTCATATCGTCATAGGGAGTTGACTGTCCATTAATCACATCCAACCAGTAACCGGTCCATTTTCCCGCAAGTGCTGGATGTTGATAATCAACACCAGTATCACACATCCCGATAATTACACCTTGACCTGTAAATCCTGCATTCCAGCAAGAATCGGCCATTACCTTCTGGATATTCCATTCAATTGCTCGGCTGGATACCGCAGGTTCAAAGCTGGGTTCTGCAATAACATGAACCTCACCATTATGTGAGATCCAGCCCACATCATCACGGACTGCTAACTTCTTGAGCACCCAGGGTTTGGCTTCAAGGTGGAACCCATTTAGAACCCAGTAGCGGTGATGGATTTGTGCATCCCCGGGTATGGTCTTTAGCCAATCAATCACAGGTTGCTGGCTCTTTTGCGCAATCTGTTGATAGGTGACAATCCTTTCGTGGATGCTCTTCTCCTCCATCATCTGGTATGGATAGGACTCCTTCATTATCACTATGCAGGAGACCATCTCATCGGGATTTGCCTTTTCAATCTTCTGAGCAAGCTCATCGGAGAACTTACTATTTATTGTTGCAGACAGAACCCCGATCAACATCAAAATGGACCACATATGCACCTCCTTTATCAGGGTTAACTCTAACTGAACCTTTATCTTACCATTGAAATCTGTGAAATATTAATATGAATTATGTTATTAATCATTATAATTATTCAAAAAAAGTCTTTATTTTTCGTGTAGATATTGGTTCATTTACTGATGATTGAAAATATGATTTTTTATCCGATTATTTTTCTGCGAAATGAAACATATCTTGACATATCGAAAATTCTGGTTATCATTATTTGATGTCCAAGGTAAACAATAATCAACGATGCAGAGCGGTTCAGGCATATATAAAAAGCGGTTCCTTGAGGAAAACCGCCAAAAAATTCAATATGCCTTCCACAACCCTGTGGCGATGGGTAAAAAGGTATAATAACGGGCTGAATCGAGAGGTCTATATGAAACCCTGGAATCGACCGGCAAACAGTGTAGAAAAACGGGTGATGTCCTTAAAAGAAAAACACCCCTGGATTACAATAGAATCAGCAAAGAAAATCCTCAAAAAAGAAGGTTTCAAAATTTCACATAAAGGTATCTACTCAATATGGAAAAGATACAACCTCGTCAACCGTTCTCCTGAAAATGTCTTCACCACAATGGCAAGACTTAGTCCTGAATCCCGGAGAGTAATCGAGTACATAGAATTTATTCTGAGCCAGAATCCCACGAACAAAATCATAAAAAAAGTAGCGGATATTTTAAACGCACTCCCCTCCTTTCCGCTGGAATACGAGGAAATCCTGAAGAAGATTCCAGAACGCTATCTTTCCCTGAGCAGAAGGCTGAATAAACTTGATGCCGAGTTTATGGAGATGCCAAAGTCTGTAGTATATCAAAAAGCAAAAAGATTAAGAAAGGCGTTTGAAAAAAAAGGTTATATATATTCGTCGGTACTTGCTGGGATTACAGAAATCCTCTCCCTCCACTGGATGCGGACACCCGAGGAGGAACTGCAGTTAAATGCACTTTTAAGAAAGCGATTGAGAAACTTAAGGGAGCCGGTCATAAATATGGCATTGACATTTCTTGCCGGAACAGCGAACTGTGAACTTCTCAATGCTGAGCAGGCCTTTTACTATGCCCGGAAATGTAAAAAATTACTTCACTCTTTACACCATAAGAATAGCTACATCATAGTCGGCGATTTAATGACTTTCATTACCGATTATGCTGATGCCCTAAAATATTACAACCAGGCTTTAAGATTAGAAAAGGGAGAGACTGACACAAATTTTCATTTAAAAATCAGCCTCGCCTCGGTAATAGCCGGCAACTACAAAAGAACCCGTTCTTTACTGCCACCGGATTTGAAGATAGGACCTGATAGTGAACATTATGAGACCTATACTTTAATCAAGGCGCTCCTCTACCTCGGTCTGGGGAATCTCGAAAAGGCAACATTCTTTCTCAGAGAATGCTTAAGACGTTCAGAAAAAAGCCGATTCAGGAATTATATTTATACTACAGCATTCTGTTTAGCCGTTATTGAACAGGCCCTCGGTAACGAAAAGGAAGCCCGGACGATACTACAAAGATATCTTCCTCTTTTCAAGAAATATCGGATAGACAGACATCGAATAATGATTGAATTTCTCCTCGGTAGGGCTAATATAAGTTCTATAAAACTCCCTATTTTCCAGATGGTAAATCACCTTGAATATGCGCAGAAAAGCTTAAAGATAAAAGACTATAAGAAAGCGCTAAACTATGCCAGGAATAAGGGTCTACTCGGATTTTACCATCGCGTCATCGTCTTCTTTCCCAGATTGATTACACACATACTTGAGAAAGGTCAGAATCCGGGTTTACCCAGAAGACTTTTACATCTACCGATATTCAGATGTGATATACCTGTCTACTATGTAAAATTTCTCGGGAAATTAATCATTTATCGCAATCGAAAATATCTTAAGATATCATTGAGACCAAAAGAAAAGTCATTCATCATCCATCTTGCATTAAGGATGGGAGAGCCAGGAAAATCGGTCTTGATAAATCAGCTCTACAAAAACTTCTGGCCCAGGAGTAAAGACCCCTCAAGTCAACTTTCTCATCTTCTGGTCCAGATAAAAAAGAGGCTCCGTCTCCCCAGCCATCTTCTTGTAATATCCCAGGCTCGGGATAATAAGAGGCTTGTCAATAAAGGTATTTATCTAACCACCGATTACAAAGACTTCGAACTCAGCTTGGTTCAAGCAAGGGCATTACTAAATGCTGGTGAGTGGCATTACGCCCGCAAAAAATATATATCCGCATTTAATCTATTCCGGGGTAGACCGTTTGAACGGATGTTTGATGACTGGTCCGAACAGATGCGTCAGGCAATTCTCAATCGTTTAGAAAATGGGCTTCAGGAATTTATTGAACAGTGTTTAATTCACAAAAATGCGAAGGATGCAAAAAAGGTTTT
>MUKB01000131.1 GCA_002049785.1 Caldifarciminota bacterium 4484_100 | reverse complement strand
TCTCTTATTGGCTGAATAAATGGCAGCCGAAGTATGTTGGTATCTCCGGCACAACCCACACTCGCTTTGAATCATTTCGTCTGGCTTCAGAGACAAAGAGATTCAATCCGGAAATTGTTGTTATCTACGGCGGTGTCCATGCCACATTCACCGCATCAGATACCCTCATTCATATAAAGGATATAGACTACATAGTGAGGGGAGAAGGTGAAGAGATACTTCCGGAGTTGATTGATGCCTTGAATGGTAAAAAAAATGTTGATACAGTAAAAGGAATCAGCTATCGCACAGGAGAGGGTATAAAAGAAAATCCCGCTGCCCCCCGTGTTGAGCCTCTTGATGGTTTACCAAGGCCAGCATATCATCTGCTTGATATGAAAAAATATTCCCTGAATATGGAATTCGTTCATAAAAAAGGTATCTCACTCATCACCTCACGTGGTTGCCTGGCAAGATGCAGTTTTTGTTCGGCGAGCAGAATGTTCAACCACCGGGTGACGGTTCATTCTGCCAGCCGGATACTCGACGAGATAGATTTTCTTTTTGATAATTACGGTTTCGAGGGTGTGAAGATATTTGATAGCACCCTGACGATGTTGAGGAGTCATATTGAAGGACTTTGTGATGAGATACTGAGACGTAAACGTTCATTTCCCTGGGAATGTGAGATTCGAGTTGGTACTGTGGACCGGCCTCTTCTTGAAAAGATGAAAGAGGCCGGATGTTATTATGTGAATTTCGGGGTTGAATCGGCAAGTCAAAAGGTTTTGAATTTGATGCGTAAAGGTATTACCGTGGAAAAAGCAGAAGAGTTATTGAATTTTTGTTCCGAAGTTGGGTTGAAGACCAAGGTTTTCTTCTCATTCGGACACATCGGTGAAAATATGGGGGATGTTAGAAAGACTTTCCATTTTATTGATAGATACAGGGATAAGATAACGACCCTCGCGAGCGGTGCCGGTGTAAGAATATATCCGGGCACATATCTTGAAGAATATGCAAGGAAGAACGGTTTGCTTCCTGAAGATTTTTCCTGGAGTATGCAGTTTGCCGATAAGAGGGCAAGAAGAATTTTACAGTCGGAATTTGTTCCTCTATTGATTCAGCCGCAACTCGGCTTTCATGAATTGGAGGGTATTGCTCTGGAAATTTATCGGCGGCGATTCAGTGGATGGAAAGGCATAAGGCGTGGTTTGAGCAAGATCCATGATCGAGAAAAATGGGGGAAATTATTTCAACTTTTGAAAATAAAATTAGGGAGGATTTTTGTAAAAGGGGGTGAGCAGTGTGAGAATACTGCACGTCGCATTTGAGAATTTTCAGGATGTTCCAGGGCTTCTGAGCCGAAGCCACAAGTTTTTTGGAGATGAGGGATATCTTGTTACGATGGTCCATTCGCGCTTGGGGTTTCCGGAGGGTATCTTACTTAACTACCCGCTGTTGAGTTCCTCTTCTATCAGATTTTTCAGAAAGGTCAGCGGCAGAGAAAATGTGAATGTTCTGGAAAATGAGCTGAGATTGAAGATTAAAGGAGAAACTTTCCCTCAGCGGTTGTTTTTCCGTGTGCGCGATATGTTATGGCTTTACCGTTTACATACCCCCTGGCATAGATACGGACTCGGTGATTTTGATGTATACCATTTTGATGGAGATGTACCGTTTATCTATGGGGATCGTATATTGAAGAAATTGAAGAACAAGCATATCATAACACATTTTTTCGGCACGGAATTGAGGAAGTTCGGGATGAATCCGTATCTTAAAGAACGGGCAGAATTGAAATTTACTTCGGAACTGGACCACACCGTTATTGAGCCTTCCCTTATCTTCGTGCCGATTCCGTTTATGGCGGAAGAAGTTACCCCGCGCAAAGGAGAAAATAAGATATTGAGGGTTGGACATTCTCCAACCCGCAGGGGTGCAAAGGGCACTTCGGATATCCTGCAGGTGGTGGAGAGGTTAAAGAAAAAAATTAAATTTGAATTTTTGCTGATTGAGGGTGTATCACATAAGAGATGTATGGAATTGAAGAGGACCTGTGATATTGGTATCGACCAGATTGGTAGTTATGCAGGTACCGGTTACGGAAGGAGTGGACTGGAATTTCTTGCCCTGGGTATCCCCACCATTACCGAGATCCCTGAACGGTATGAGGGTCTCCTTCCGGGCCAACCCTTTGTTAAGGCTACAAAAGAGAATCTGGAAGATGTTCTGTATCGGGTTTTAACCGACCCTGGGTTGAGACAGAAGAAGAGAGAAGAGGGGTTAAAATGGATTCGGGATTTTCACCATCCTCGTCAAATAATAAAAGTCTCACAACATTTTGTTTAATATACTATTCACTGAGGTCGTATAGATAGGCAGAAGCGCCGGGCGCCTTATAGACATCGAGCCTTTTGCCCAGAATATCAAGATAAGAGACGAATAGTTTTTCTTCATCTACACCAAATTTGGTTGCGATGTGGGAGAAGAGAAACCAGACCCTTCCTTTACCTTTCAGTTTTTTTAATTCTTCAAAGTAATTTCCCCAGTGCTGGCGGGATGGATTTCCATAGACAACCGGACCTTCCAGAGTTAAAAATTCTTTATAATAGTTATATGCATTTATTGAGGCATAGTAGAGGTAGATTGTATCTTCTTCTTTTTTATTTTTTTGCAGGTATTGTAGCACCGGCCGTAACTCCTCAGGGGCGCGGGGCTTAATTATGTGATAACCGGCTACCGCGGCGGGACCGAGAACAATAATGAGGGGGAATAGTGATGCTATTAAAATTGAACCCCGGGCTGTCTTTTTAGCGATGTAAATAATTCCTTCTGCAATGATGGGCAGAAGTAATGGTACAAGAAAGAGTAACAGTCTACCTTCAAATGGGTAACGCTTCAGCGCTGAGGCGATGGTTGTTAAGAATATTGGGATGAGTAGTAAAAGCAGAATATTTCTTTTTTTAATATACATATAAACTGTTCCAATGACAAAGGCAACTGCCGCTAAAAATAATTCATAGATTGAAAGGCCTATTGGATTTTTCAGAACCTTTGCTAAACAGTAGCCAAGTCGTGCCAGGTCATTCAGGGAACACGGTATCAAGGGCAGGAATGCATTTTGCCAGGTCGTGACCAGCTCAGGGTTGTGGCTTATTATTCTAATAAGTGATAATCGGTAATAGATGAAAAAACTTATTAGCGGAATGGTGAGAAAGATTATGGATGAAATAAATGCGGTCTGCCTTTTCTCCTGAAGCAATACTAATATGATGAGTATAACACCCGCACCAAAGAGAAATAGTGCAGGATAGGAAAACCAGATTACGACCGCTCCGGCGATATTGAAGAAAAGGAGCACATTCAGGGAGAACCTTTTTTCAAGAACATAGAGGGTAAGGGCAATAATCAATAATGTGATGAGGACATCACTCGAATACGGTTTCACCTCGGATGAGAAGTATATCAGGTAATTGCCGATTGCAAAGAGTAACAGGCTTAGAAGTGAGGCCGGACGGCTTAAGATTCTTTTGACAATTATGAAGAATAGGAACAGACTGAGTAATCCAGAAATTAGAGGAAAGATGCGCAGGCTGTATTCGCTGTTACCCAATAGGTTGAGAAAGAACTTTTCAATAAAGAGGAATCCGATCGGTGCGGCCTGGGTGAGGTCAAGGGGATGGAGTAGATCTGAATAGGAGCGGTGCACGATATTGATTGCCAGGGCGGCCTCACCTTCGGTAAGGGAGCGGTTGTAGAGATACTGGACAACGCGCAGGATAATTCCAATGCCGACGATTATCCAGGAGGCGCGGTTATAGTCGAAGTTTTTGAGCATCTGTTTTATTCGTGTCTCAGCCTTAATGATGATTCGTGAGCCCGGCATTGGTTATTATAATGAACTATCTTTTTAAGTCAATGGTAGGGCTCTCCACTTTTTTCAAAAGCCCTGGAGAATTAACTGTATTAGTATTCTGGTTATTTAGAGATGCTGGGAAATCCGTTAGTCATTGAGTTACTGAGTCATTGTGTCATTGAAAAACCATTAGTCATTAAGTTATTGAGTCATTATGTCATTGGTAAATCGTAAGTCATTCTGAACCCTGTGCTGAGGAATCTCAGTATTGTTTCAGGGTCTAAATCTTTTCAACCAGACAAACCAAAAAACGAGAGAAACCAGAGAAACGAGATAAACCAGATATCTCCAGCCCGCAGGGCGTCCAGAATTCGATATTGCAAATTTCCTGAAAGAACGGAGGATGCTGGTCGATAATGCGATCAAGGATTATCTTTCTGATGTCAATCCGTTCTTTGAGGTTATGCGATATTCTACTGAAGGGGGTAAGCGGATCAGACCGATACTCGCAATTACAAGTTATGAATCAAGTGGTGGCACCAATCTGAATGATATTTTGCCGATTGCCTGTGGTCTGGAACTTATTCATACCTATTCTTTGATCCACGATGATCTTCCTTCAATGGATAATGATGATTTTCGCAGGGGTAAGGCATCGGCACATAAGCGGTTTGGTGAAGCCCTGGCAATCCTATCTGGAGATGGTCTGTTTGCATATGCGTTTGAAATCTTTACTCGGGCGCAGGGGTCGGTTGAGGATATACTTACTGTGATTAAAGCGGTGAGTACTGCAGTAGGTCCGAAAGGGGTGGTTTATGGCCAGACCCTTGATATTGAAGAACATAGCTCTTTCGAACCCAGACTTTTGAGAAATATCCATTTGAATAAGACAGCAAAGTTTATCGCAGTTTCAATTCAGGCTGGAGCAATAATGGCCCGCGCCTCAAAGGAGGTGATTGATGAACTCTATAAAGCGGGTCTTCTAATGAGAAGATTTTCAAGGTTGGGTGATGATTTTGAAATTTTCAATCATCTGGTCGATTTTATTTTGAATCGGAGTTTTTGATATGCCATATTTAGACAAAATCGATTCTCCTGCAGACCTGAAGAAGTTATCCTTAGAAGAGCTGGCAATACTCGCCCAGGAGATTAGAGAAGAGATTATTAAGACTACAGCCCAGGCTGGAGGTCATATTGCACCCTCATTGGGTGTGGTCGACTTTATCGGGTTTTTGATGCGGACCGGGATAAGATAATCTGGGATGTTGGACACCAGACCTATGCCCAAAAATTGATCACCGGTCGTCGCGATCGATTCCATACCTTGAGACAGTATAAAGGGATCAGTGGTTTTCCCAAGCGTAGTGAATCGCCCTATGATGTCTTCGATACCGGTCATTCCTCAACTTCGCTTTCTGCGGCAACCGGTTTTGCCCTGGCTCGTGATTTCAATAACGAAGATTTCCATATTGTTAGTGTGATTGGAGATGGTTCCTTGGGTGCAGGTATGGCATTTGA